>JAUVLL010000102.1 GCA_030600745.1 Spirochaetaceae bacterium
CTTACAGATAGAAATAATATCTCCAGGGAAAACATCTACTCCATTACCCTTGCAGGTAATACGACGATGCTTCATCTTTTTTATGGAATCGATCCTGCCGGTATAGCTGTAGCTCCGTTTATTCCAGGATTTCTTGGTGGCATGAATATTTACTCATCAGTTTTCAACGATTTTCCTTTTACCTGTATTATTTATTCTTTGCCTTCGATATCAGGATATGTAGGTGCCGATATAGTTGCAGGAATCCTTGCAACCCGTATGCACGAAAGGGAGGAACTTTCCATCCTTATCGATATTGGGACGAATGGAGAGATAGTTTTTGGGAATAAGGAGAAACTTTACAGCTGTTCAACCGCTGCCGGGCCGGCTTTCGAGGGAGCCCATATCAGCTGCGGTCTTGGAGGGATTACCGGGGCTGTTGATAGTGCTGTACTTGCGGGCGATAATATTAAATGCACTACAATCGGGAATGAAAAAGCAATCGGGATATGCGGTTCGGGAATTATAGACATAGTTTCAGTTCTTCTTAAAAGCGGTCTCATAGAGTTTACCGGAAGAATTCGGGATGAGGATGAAGTGGATGATAGTACTGCAATTCTTCTGAAAACACTAAAAACAGATAAAGACGGACCGGCATTTGTGATTGCAAAAGCCTCTGAAACTGGTACTGGTGAGGATGTGGTTTTTACCCAGGGAGATATAAGAGAGGTCCAGTTGGCAAAGGCTGCAATATCTGCAGGAATTCTTTCTCTACTTAATCAAGCCGGGCGGTCTCTTTCAGAGATAGACCATGTTTTTATAGCAGGGGGATTTGGCAGTTATCTGTCCAGAGAGAGTGCTGCAGCAATAGGACTTATTCCTTCAGAACTCCTCGACAGAACTGAATATGCCGGTAATACAGCTGGCCTGGGGGCTATTACCTGTTCCTTGTCCGAAGAAAGTTTTAAGGATTGCAAAAAGATAACAGAGCTTACTGAGTATGTTGAACTATCTTCAGACAGCTTTTTCAATATGAAATATATGGAGGAGATGGTATTTCCGGAGTACTAAGGATTAGCTGTTTAGCTTGCCTTATTGAATCCTACCAGGATTGTTGCAAATTTCTCTGTTAAAGAGAAGCTGCATAATTTTCTGATATAGTCATCTGCCATTGTGGATGGGCTGACTGAAATGATATTTTCTATTTTTAAAGTGTTCTTTACAGCTTCCAGTTCCGGAAATCCAATAGGAGGGATAAGAAAGTAAGCGGTTTTTTTTGCCCGTCCCTTCCGTCGTCCCGGATAAAGAATGAAGT
Organism: Spirochaetaceae bacterium; assembly: GCA_030600745.1. Taxonomy (GTDB): domain Bacteria; phylum Spirochaetota; class Spirochaetia; order B11-G9; family B11-G9; genus JAJRQE01. The sequence goes on from JAUVLL010000102.1 coordinate 1,295, forward strand.
CATCACTGATAAACATGTACTCTTCATCTTCCGGTGGTTTTTTGCCTATAAGTTCTTCTCCTATGATACAATATTTTTTATCTTTGATTTTAAGGAGATGATCAGTCTTTTTATTAAAAATTTCCTGGTCTTCTACCATAAAGACCGTTGCCCCCGGAGGTGGTCTGAAACTGGCATCCTTAAGTATTGCAAACACAGTATCGCATTGAAGTACCATGCGGATACCAGGGTTTTTAAGTTTAATAACTCCGCCTTTTTCATAATTATTTTCCAGTTCAACAATTGCGTCTTTGTTTTTATTATCTATCTGCGATACCGCTATTACACCATTTAGTTCTGATAGCAGAGCTTTTATTCCATCCATTATTATTGACTATACTATTTACCTGAATCGACTGCATTTCGAATTGCACGTATATGTTTATCTGTAGTTCCACAGCATCCGCCAATGATATTGACCCCGGCTTTAATCCAGAGAGGGTTCTGATCAGCCATCTCTTCCGGCGTAGCCGGGAATACCGATTCTCCATTGATAAGTTCCGGAAGCCCTGCGTTTGCCTGAATAATAATTGGTATATCCGGAAGAACATTCCGAATCTCTTCTATAATCTGTTTCATTCCCTCATATCCCTTTCCACAGTTTGCTCCCACAATATCTGCACCAGCCTCTACTGCTGCTACAGCAGCTTCTGCAGGAGATACTCCCATCATAGTCCGGAATTCTCCCTGTACTGTTGGTTCAAAGGTGAATGTACTTATAATTTCTAAATCAGTATTCTCTTTCACAGCTTTTACTGCCGAAATAGCTTCATCAATGGCGCTCATGGTTTCAATAACTATAGCATCTGCTCCCCCTTCTGCAAGAGCAATTGCCTGTTCCTTGAAAACATTATAGAAAGCTTCTTCTGTAACATCACCCATCAGAACCATTTTGCCTGTTGGTCCAATGGACGCAATAACCCAGTTTTCCTCTCCTGCGGCTTTTCTGGAAATTTCTACACCAGCTTTATTGATTTCAGAGACTCTGTCCCCAAGGCCATAGTACTCAAGTTTGTATCTGTTACCGCCAAAGGTGTTTGTTTCAATTAAATTGGAACCAGCTTTAATATAGGATTCAGCTACATCAAACACCAGCTCCGGATGTTCTATATTCCATATCTCCGGACATTCGCCGCCTTTTAAACCTCTTGACTGCAGAGCTGTGCCCCATGCTCCGTCTGCTACAAGTATTCGTCCGCTTTTAAGAGCGTCTGTTATTTTAGCTCTGTTCATAGTAACTCCTGATTTTGGATAGTATAGCAGAAAGGTTTAATATTTTACCAGATCAGTCTTGTGATGTTCTGAACAAAATCAAAATGAATATCTCTGCTGAGAAGAGGCATGTTATACTCTTTTACGAGGGCAGCGATCCAGATATCATTTTCCGGTATTGGAGTTCCATTTTTTTTTAGTTCCCATCGAATATTTGCATAGTAACCAGCAGTTCTGGTGCTAATACTCAATTCCTGCACTTCATTCATAAAGCCGGATAGAAGAGTGGTTAGCTTCTGTGATTTTGTAGAACCTTTTATACCGAACAGATATTCCCCGAGAACAATGACTGGTACATATAACTGATCAGCTTTTTCTATATGGATCCTTATGCTCTCATTTCCCTTAAAGATATCGGAAAGAGCATTTGTGTCGAGGATCATTTCCATTCCTCATAATTAATAGTCTCAAATTCCGATTCAATGAGATTATCCAGATTTTCCAGTTCCGCTTTGAAGTTTTTTCCTTCTCCATAGAATCCCATCCATGGTTTTTCAGGAGAATTTTTCTCAGCATTGGTAAGCTTTTCTGAAATCGCCTGTCTGAATAGCTCTTTCAAAGACAAGCTGTGTATGGCGGCATACACCTTGGCTTGTTTAAAGAGATTATCCGGCAGTTCAAATGTAGTCTTCATATAAACATAATTACAGTAATATGGGTTTATGTCAATATACATATATCTCGAGCTTTTTGCGCTGTATCACATTTTCTACTTAAAAATACTTCTTCTCTAATATATTGACTCTAGACTGGCGCAAAAAGCCAAAAACAAGTCGAATTCAGAGATATCGCAAATGCCTCATCTCCCATTGATATCAGCATTTCATGGATAAAAGTGTACAATGTGGATATAGAAATAGTTACAGTGCAATAAAGTACAATATTTAACTATATATTTCTATTCAGATATTTTTGAAAGAAGTATATTTACAATTATCAATATATAAAAGGTGAAACAATGTCAGTTGTAGAAGTTAATGTAGACCCGGGTATATGTGGTCTTAAGAGTAAAATTACTGTGGAATCCCCTGATATGATGTCGGCAAAAGTATCAATAGAATCAGATTGTCCGGATATAAGAAAAATTGGTGAGAATATTAAAGAGATAGACTCCATGAAGGATGTTTTTGCAAAACTAGGGGACTCCACAGTGTATCAGCTTGGAAAAGAGTACTGCAGTCATGGAACCTGCCCGGTTCCCGGTGCAATCCTGAAAGGAGTTGAAGCTGCATGCGGCCTGGCACTGCCTAAGGATGTGCATATTGAGATAAATAAGAAAGATTAATATTATAACCGAAGGTAGAATTATCTTTTCTGTAGAGATAACTTTTTAATCTGCCGGATCATTGATCAGGATCATATAGTTTTACTGAAAAAGGCTGAGGTTGGAGACGAAGTTTCTGTTCATATTTTGTCCTCTTGGGAGGATTTGTATCAAAAGTTATACTGAAAAAAGCAATAATGGAGAAAAGATAATAGATTTACAAACTATCTATATTGTGGAGATATTCATCCAGTAGTCCTCCTAAAAAATAGGGTAAATTCAACAATCTGAAAGGTGTCCCTTTTGGAGTTTGAATATCTGATATAGACACATTACCTCTGAATAATCTAATTGCAAGATTATATTTGCAGTTGTCCATAAATAGATGGAGTGATTTCATGGTTCCTGTTTTTCCAGACTTTACTTCTACAGGAACCAGTGTAGATTTGTATTTTAGAATATAATCAATCTCTGCACTTGAGCCTTCCTTTTCTCTTACCCAGAAAATAGGATTACTTTTTGAATATCTGTCAGTTGCAAGAATTTCATTGCCGATAATATGTTCTGTAATTGTTCCTCTATAAACAGAATTAAGATCTTTGAGCCCTATGTAATCATTTTGAATACCTGATAAGTAATTAATAAACCCTACATCTAAAAATTGAAGCCTTGGTGACTTTTTTAAATCCGGTAAAATTGGTAGTTCTGTATTGGTTGTTGGATATAGCAAATAGAGAAGCATGGCTCTTTCCATAGTGCGAAGTGCTTCTCCCATTTCTCTTGATCGATAAGAGGATTTTCCAAATCCCTGAAATCTAATTCTATGTCCGGCTTCTAAAGGAGCTGTTTCTATAGCATGTCTTATAACCTGATAAAGAGTACTATTCCTGGCATATTTTGCTGCATCATCCGTATATGATAATAGAAGATTTTCGTATAAAGCCGATACAGCATTTAAATCGTGATATCTTTGGTAATGAGATACAATTTCCGGCATCCCTCCAATTAAAGCATATTCATGAAAATAATCGAAAAGAGTATTATAAGCATAATCAGGAACCGGTATCTGTTTAAAAGCACTAAGTGCAGAAGGATGATCAACAGAAGAAAGATATTCTTCAAAAGTAAGAGGATAAAGATAGAGGGATTCAACTCGTCCCACAGGAAAACTTATTTTTTGTTTTTCAAGATAAACTTCAAGGAGTGAACCAGCTGCGATAACCGGAATATCCGGAGTCTCTTCGTAAAAGTACCGTAGAGTAGCAACTGCCTTTAGAGAATTTTGAATTTCATCAATAAATATAAGAGTAGATTTCTCCATAGGATCACATTTTTTTATAAAAAATAAAGCTGCTACTAACTTATCAAAGGGTAGATCCTGTTCAAATAATTCTCTATCTTTCCTTTTTTCAAGATCCAGGAATATATGTTGTTTAAAATTATTTGCAAAAATTTTTACAATAGTTGTCTTTCCAACCTGTCTTGCTCCACGTATTATAAGAGGTTTACGATTATTTTTAGTGTGCCATTTGTTTAAGTCTTTTAATAGTAATCTATCAATCATAGATAGATGATATAGGATAATACAAGGATTGTAAAGAACAACCGGTTGTTTGAAACAATTTATGTAAGAAACAATGGTTTGTTTGATGTGCTCGAAAGAAACAGTGTTCTTAGAAAGCTAATTTGAACTAGCCAAGAGATAGGAACTCTGGGGGAGTATTAAATTTCTACATAAAAAAGTTTTAATAACCGTAGACAAAATGTTAGGGAATGGCAACACCCAAGGATACTATGTATAATCGACCAGCCTTAATTTTTTAAACAGCCATGGTGCACAAAATGCAATCCAGAATCCTACAAGTCCGTATCGAATAATATAGAGAATAAGCACTGAAATTGCTGTAGATTCTCCGATAACAGCATAAAAGCCGAAATTCAGGAGAAAATAGAAAAGCAGTAATGACACCAATCCTGTAACACTTCGTAATATCCTTATAACAATGGAACCACTTACTTCGAAATTGACATATTTGGATTCAAGAATAAATCCGGCAAGACCACCGGCAAGTGCACCTGCCAGCAAGAGATAAGATTTTCTGGTTTCATATTCATGGGAAACCAGTACTACAGTTATAAAAACAACAACCAGACCCAGTATAATAAACAGAAACTGTTTACTCATTGAATATCCGGCTAATTTAACCGAAATCTTTTCATATAACCCATAAAAAAGGAAAGCAGAGATTATACCTAAAATCAATCCGACGGCAACATCCTGGGGATAATGTACTCCATGAACCATTCTGGATACACCCATGAGCATAATAAAAAGAATCATAACAAGGGTAACCCATTTTTTTTTAGCTTCTTTAATTATACTTATGCCTAATACCGTTCCAAACATGGTATGTCCGCTTGGCAGACCATAGGACTCTGTCTGATAGATTGCTTTAATTCGTTCAGGAGCAACCTGAAAAGGGCGGGGCCTATGCCAGAAGAATTTGAATATGGTGTTAACAAATGCCGTGCTTAAGACCAGGATAAGTATTTTTTTCCCAATTTTCTTATGAACAGACCAATAGATGGCAGGTAATACCAGTATATATCCTGTTTCTTCTCCGAAATAATGAAATGGTGCCAGTAAATACCAGATAAAACCCTGACTCCAGGACTGAAACCATTCTATTATCTGCAGACCAGCACCAATTTCTAAAGATTCAAACATTGTATACCCTCCGTTTATTATCCCCTATGCCAATGTATCATTAATGCAATTTTTGTACATTACTTTTTAAGCAGGTGAAAATAGATGTGATGGTAAATGATCGGCATAGCTCTATTAATATATTCTTAATTTCTGATATGATCCTGTAAGTGAAATAGCAAAAATTTTTCTCCCCTATAAAAATTGGAAAACTGTATATTAAGAATCGTATACATATGGCAGGAGCAAAAATATTCTGCCAGGTATAGTACCATTTGTTGAAGTAATTAAAGAGAAAAAACGTCAGAAAGCTCTTTTACACTGTGGAAATATTGAACTTGATGTTGATCAGAAAAAATTGGCTGCTTATAGAGAGGGTGAATGAAGCTAATTGATAGTTCTGCATGGATTGACCATTAAGTCTCATAATCTATATTTTATTCCCTGGAAGTGAGCCCAGTGAGTATTACTCTGGCAGGCTCGGAGTAAACGCTCTGAGCCCAGGATAGAGCCTGCACTCCCTCTTCTTTTGTTATTAGAGATACATCTCTATATTTCCAGTTCAATCCCAGCCGGTTATACTTTTCAATTGGCAGGGGGTTGAAACTGCATAATTCCCATCGATCGATACTGTTACTGAGATTTTCTTTTAAAAAAGCTCCTATCCCTATAATATTTTCTTTAGTCAATGTTGCTCCTGGAATTAAAGGAGTACGGATCCAAAGATCTGTATTATTTCCGTTTAATTTAATCCACTCAGAAAGTTTTAGCAGGTTTTCTATAATAGTTTTGTTACCCGCTCCGGTTAGTGATTTATGAGCAGGAGCATCAATTAGTTTTATATCGTACAGGATTAGATTTGTAAAAGGGAGAACTTTTTCGAATGCACTCCAGGAGACCTGACCACAGGTATCAAGGGCTGTATGAATATTCATTGACCGGCATTTCTGGAAAAGTGAAGCAACAAAATCAGCTTGCAGTAAAGGTTCTCCACCGGATACGGTGATCCCTCCTCCGGTTGCTTTTGTCATGAAAGGTTTTTCTCTGTTGATTATCCTGGTAGCCTCTTTCATAGAATATAGATCACCCACTTTTTTTAATGCTCTTCCCGAACATTCATAGGTGCATAATCCGCAGCCAGTACATCGTTCATAATCTATGACGATTCCCTTCTCTTCATCTTTTTTAAGAGCATTTTCCGGACATATCTCAATACAATGTCCACAACGGAGGCAGTTTAAAGAGTAATGCCAAACCTGTTCTTTTTTATCTATACTTTCAGGATTTTGGCACCAATTGCATCGCAGTGAACAACCTTTGAAAAAAAACACCGTACGAATTCCAGGACCATCGTGAGTAGATAATGTATGGATATCATATATTAATGCTTTTGGTTCTGTTTCCATTTGATTATTACAGTGAGCTGTAATTAACCCTCTGAAGAAACTCCTCCTGAAATTTCTTATCCATTACTACGAAATGAGCAGAATATCCAGTAACTTTAACGACCAGATTTTTATATTCCTCTTTCTCCGGATGGATCATAGCTTCTTTCAACAAATCCAGGTCAATTGTATTGAGGTTAATTTGAACACCCCCAAGCTCAAAAAAGACTGATGCAAAAGTTTCAACAAAATCACCCTTTCTACTTCCTTCGGGAAAAAACGACGGTTGAAGCTCTATCTGGAAAGACCCTCCCTGGTATTTTTTGTAGTCGATTTTACAGAATGAGTGTACGGTAGCAGCTATTCCGTTTGTATTTCGACCATGCATCGGATTGTTGCCGTGAGCTACAGGTTCTTCAGCTTTGCGTCCGTCAGGAGTTGCACCCACAAATTGTCCTGCATAGGTATGTCCCATATATTGAAAAAGGCTTGGTCTAAAGTGAAATCCTTTAATGTTTCTTTTACTCTCAAGAACTTCTCTTATATGATCCGAAACCCTTAAAACCATTTCATCTGCATCATCAATGTCATTTCCATATTTACTCTGGTTTAGAAAATCTCTTCGCATGAGTTCTTCTCCTTCCCAGTCATTTTTCAGTGTTTCAAGAAGCTTTTTCATTGAATATTTTTTTTGCTCGAAAATTAGTTTCTTCATTGCATACATTGAGTCTGAAACATTTGGAGCTCCCAATACGTTGACGGATGTGTAGTTGTATTTAACCGCCTGCATATCAGTTACATCTTTACCTTTTTCAATAGTATCATTCATGCAAAAACTTGTGACCATCTCCGGCCAGACTTTCGACTGCCATAAATAAGTTTCGTTTTTAAAATCCCTTAGGATATCAGCAGTTCGATTGACTTCCTGATCATATACTTCCCAGAACTCTTCAAACTCTTCAATATTATTATTCGCAGCAATTTCCATTGCACGCTGCATGGGTTGGATAAGTACCAGGGAATTCAGATCCTGATCATTATACTCTTTACCAACAACGCAGTACCACTGGCATCCTGAGTATGAGACGTTCCATGCGTCTTCTACTGCTACACCGGATCTTAACTGACTGCCTCTTAGGATATCATAATTTACAAGTGTCGGGGTACCGCAGTTATGATGTGCTACTACATCACATCCATAATTGAAAAAAATCTTTATTTATGTCAGGATG
>JAUVLL010000067.1 GCA_030600745.1 Spirochaetaceae bacterium
GAATCAAAGAAAATTTGAAGATCAATACGGTGTAAAGCCGCCGACTTTTCTGGTTATCTCTCCAGGAGGTACATGCAATCTTCGCTGTAAAGATTGCTATGCGGCGAGTGTCCCTAAAGGATTGCCTTCTCTTTCTTTTGAAGTTTTTGACCGGATTCTCAGGGAAAAATACGATAAATGGGGAAGTTGGTTTACAGTTATCTCTGGTGGAGAGCCCTTTCTTTGGCAGGATGGGGATATGGATATTATTGAGGTAGCAAGACTTCATCCGGAACAGTATTTTCTTGTTTATACAAATGGCACCCTAATAGATAAAGAAACAGCAGAAAGACTTGCAGAAGTTGGAAATATAACTCCGGCTATTTCTGTCGAAGGATTTGAAAAGGAAACCGATGAACGAAGAGGAAAAGGAGTACATAAAAGAATTCTTGCTGCTTTTGAGAATTTGAGTAATGCCGGGGTTCCTTTCGGCATCTCCACTACCGCCACTAACGAAAATGCTGAACTTATAATTTCAAAAGAAATGATTGATTTTTATTTCAAGGAACAGGGAGCAATTTATCAATGGCTTTTCCAGTATATGCCCATAGGACGAGGTGCCGATGTTGATCATCAGGTCTCCCCTGAAGTACGAACCAAAATGTGGGGCCGTGAACAGGAAATCGTCAATAAAGAACGATTACCTCTGGTTGATTTCTGGAATGGAGGACCCTATTCAGCCGGTTGTATAGCTGGCGGCCGTCCTAAAAAAGGGTATGCATATATTGACTGGACCGGCAATATTTATCCCTGTGTTTTCGTTCCATTTTGGAAAGACAATATTCATAAGCTTTTTTTAGAGGGAAAAACAATAACAGATGCTTTGTATTCAGATTTGTTCGAAGGGGTTCGTGAATGGCAGCAATCATATCACCATAATTGTGATCCGGGTACTGCCGGGAATCTAATCAGACCTTGTTTTATTCGGGATCATCATAAAGCTGCACACGATTTGTTTATTAAAACAGAATCAAAACCCGGATATGAGTCGGCAGCAGTTAGTCTGGAAGATCAGAACTACTATGATAAGATGACACAATACGATAAAGAACTTGCCGGACTCCTTGACCCAATATGGGAGGAGCATTATAGGAAGCCGTAAGAGGTATCAGAAAAAATACAGGAGAAGATCATGGCTAAAAAAAATAGTAAACTGCTACACACTTACAGCGCCGGACTATTAATTTTTATTGATAATGTTTTTTGGAGGGCTAATGCCCTGACCCTGGGATTAAGTACTCCAATTATATGTGTTTTAGCAAAATCAACTCATTCAATTGGTAAAAAAAAGAAATTGGATATGAAACAGGAAGATTAAATGAAAATATATAAATTTGGAAAAATCAGGGATATTCTAATAATTGCAGCTGTATTTGCTGTAACACTGCTCTCAATAATACCCATAGGGAACCTTACGATTGATGGTTCAATTAAGGCTTTTATGCCGGACGGTGAAGAAGTAGCTGTTACTAATAATCTTATTGAGGATGAGTTTGGCAGTATTGATCCAATTTTAGTGAGTATGGAGATCAATGATGAAACGATCCTGCAGGAAGAATATCTAACAGTACTAAAAGGAGTGACATCCGGAATAGAATCTATTCCCCTGGTATTGGAGGTAATATCTCCTGTTAATGTGGATTATATAGAAAGTTCAGATTCAGGAATAAGTATTGTCCCATTAATGTCAGATTCTGAAGGTGATATGGACATCAGCAAAATAAAAGATCGAATACTAAGCTGGAAGGATACATATGTTGGTACAGTAATTTCAAGAGATACCAGATTGGCCCAGATTATAGTCAGATATGCTGATAATATTTCACCAGATGAACGGAACAAACTGTTCAATCAGGTTAAATCGCTTGTTAATGAATATGAAGATCCCCGCTGGAATATATCCATTGCAGGACGAGCTGTTATGGAGGAGGAAGTTAGTAACTATGTTGCTAAAGACCTGCTGCTTATATTACCCCTTGTTGCTCTAATTGTATTAATTGTCTTTTTTATCTCTTTTAGGCGATGGGAAGGAGTTCTTCTCCCCTTTATTCCCCTGGCTGTTACAGTTGCATGGATAGTAGGAGGAATGGCAATTTTTAATATGCAGATTACATTAGTCTCTTTTCTTGTTCCTATTTTAATTCTTGTTGTGGGCAGTGCTTATTCTATCCATATACTTTCTCATTTTTATGAAGAGCTTTTTCAAAACAAAGAGTTTGTGGATTCGGTTGAAATTTCAAAAATCCTGAAGCGTTCAATAAGAGAGGTACGTCTTTCTGTCATTCTGGCAGGGATAACAACAGCTGTGGGTTTTTTGTCTTTTTTTACAAGCCCTCTTGGACCATTAAGAGTATTCGGGCTTCTTTGTACAATTGGAGTTTTTGTCTCCCTTTTAGTTGTATTTCTTATTATGCCTCCTATGATAAGGCTCCGTTTCAGCAGGGGATGGACACCTTCAAAGAGCAATGTAAACATGGAGGTCGCTGGTTTTAAAAAAGGAGATTTCTTTCGTTTCCTAAAGTGGGTGGTGGAAACAAAATCCGGAGTTTTATTAATTTTAGTTATTATTTTTTTCCTGTTTGCCGGATTTCAAATACCACATTTGCAGACAGGATTGAATATGATAGAGGCTTTCAAGCCCAGTTCTAAAGTTTTCCAGGATTATGAAATGATGAATACCAGGATGAATGGTACCGGTGTTGTAAATATATTGTTTGAAAGCCCTGAAAGAGGGGATATTGTTGATTCCGGGTTTATCAGGAAGATAGATAAATTTTCATCCTACATAAAAGAGGATAATCCTTCAGTTACTTCTATTCAATCCATTTCACAATTTATAAAGCAAATTAACAAAGTGATGAACTCTGATTCTATTCCATATGCAAAGGATAGTTATGAAGATGTATCAATAGATTTCTTTAGTGATTCCGGAAATGGATTTTTTTCGGAGGAATCAGAAGATGATCAAACAATATTTAGTCAGGAGGAAGCTGTTTTTACGGACGAAAATAGTTTATTAGATAATGATGGTGAGAATTATGGGAGTGAGCAGGGTTTAAGCTATACACAGATAGCTGGTTTGCTGAAGGAAGCGTTATTAAATACAGAAACTTCTGATCCCTCAGCAGAAGATCTTATTCGTGGTTTTAATATAATAAATAACTATGCCGGTGCTGCCTATGATGAAATTCCTGTTGATCCGGCTAAATATGGATTGGAAACAGAAGAAGATCTGAACGCTCTGCTGTCTCAGTATCTTATTCTTGGAGCCGGGAATTTGGAAATGGTAATCAATGATGATCTTGAACCTGACAGGACTCTAATAACAATTCAGTTGAATGATGAGAGTAAGGAAACTCTGGGTAATGTCCTAACACATATTCACACATTCTGGGATAGAGAGATTCCTTCGGGTTGGAGTTATTCCGTGGGAGGCAGCTCTACCATCTATTACATTCTTGACAAGCATATTCTTCATTCTCAGTATTTTTCAATACTGGGTGCTCTGTTTCTTGTATGGCTGATCATTACTTTTATCTTCCGTTCTGCAAGAGTGGGGCTTATTGGACTAATTCCAATCATCTTTTCTTTGGGTGGTTTAATTATTGCTTTTGTAGTTACGGGGGTAAAACTGGATACAGTTACTTCCCTTACTGCAGCAATTACGATTGGAGTAGGAGCGGACTATGCTATTCATGTGCTTGTGGCCTACAGGCGCCTGGCATCAAAAATGGACAAAAAAGATATTCTGTTTCAGTTGTACAGCACTACCGGTCGGGCAATCCTGCTGAATGCCCTCTCCGTAGGTATTGGTTTTCTTGCACTTGTTCTTGCACACCTTATTCCTATTGGAGTTTTCGGATCGATGTTTGCTCTGTCTATGGGAATTTCCAGCCTGGCCAGCCTTATTTTAATTCCTGCTGTCTTAACCAGATTGGATGTAGAAAAATTATTTAAACAAAACAAAAAAAGTATTCTGGATAAGTATTTATTAGAGTTTAGAAAAAGATTAAAGGGGTAATATTTTATGAAAAAAATGATTTTATTTTCAATTTTCCTTATTGGGATGACAGAACTATGGGCCATAACAGGCCAGGAGATAATGGACAGGAGTATTGATATTCAGGAGACGAAAAGTGCAGCTATGGATATTCAGATGGATCTGGTTGATGACAATGGGGATGTTAGTAATCGGCGCTTACAAATTCTGTCAATGCAGGATAATGCAGGACAGAACCGAACTATAGCAGTTTTTATGTCTCCGGCCAATATTAAGAATACCCGTTTTCTTATAATAGAGAACAGCGATAGAAGTGATGATCAGTGGATATATCTTCCTTCCTTAAAAAAGATGAAGAGAATTGCTGCTTCAGATAATGATTCATCCTTTATGGGCTCAGATTTTACCTATGGAGATATGTCAGACATGAAGGCAGATAAAGACAGCCACACTTTATTACGGGAAGAAAAATATAATGGAAGAGATTGCTATGTTGTTGAATCCCTCCCACTAGATCCGGAATCCGCTTCCCGCAGCAAACTGATAAGCTGGATAGACAAAGAAAGGTTTGTCCCAATTAAAGTAGAGTTTTATGATAAACGATTTAAAAAACTGGATAGAACTGCTGTATCTGAAAATATTACCCTTGTTAATGAAATATGGACACCATTAAGTGTAACCATGACCACTCACAGTACGGGGCATAAAACAATTCTTCTTATTAAACAGGTTAAATATAATATTCCAATGAATCCCGGATACTTTTCCACTAATTTTCTTAAAACAGGGAGGGTTAGTCAATGAGAAAATTTATATGCACAATAACTCTTGTATTGTTTCTTCCATTGTTAAGTTTATCGGCACAGGATGCGTTTGGAGATATATTTGGAGAATCTGAAATAGATGAATCAGGTTCTTCTTCAGTCTCAAATATTGAAGTTACAGGAGAATTATCTACAGACCTGGTTTATTTTTTTGATGCCTCCGAGGCTGCGGATAATGAAGTACTGGCAATGCCTGAAGCTGAAGTGAATTTTAAAGTACCCGAAGGTGATATGGAAGGTATAATCAGTCTGAATATTTCACCACAGGAATGGGGACCCGATATAATTTACACAGATATTGTTAACGAACTTTATATGCGATCCTTTTTCTCCTTCGGTTATCTGGAAGCAGGTTTGATGAAGGTGGAGTGGGGCAGTGCTGATGGTATTCATGTTCTGGATCCTTTAAGCTTTTGGGATCTGTCAGACGGTTTTTCCCAGGATATTATCAACCTGAAAAAGGCCGGTGAAATGGTAAAAATGAATTTTTACATTAAAGATTCAGGGCTTTTAGAAATTGCATATAAACCGTTTTTTTCCCCCCATGCAATGGCTCAGAGCGGACGGTGGTCTACAGGTATGGAAGCTATTCCCAGACCTGATACAACAACTTTAGAGTATAGTCAGGCCGCTCTTAGATTGTCTGGTACTCTTGGAAGATTTGATATTGGTACGCAGTACTATTATGGTTATCTTCCTGATCCTGCTATAAAATCTTACATGGGACCAATACCTACTTACTTAGCATATGACCGTGCTCATCTTTTTGGACTTGAGGGTGGATTTGCCTTAGGGTTTCTTACATTCTGGATGGAAGCCGGATACTGGCTTACTGAAGATATAGATGGTGATGATCCTGCAGTGTATAATAACAGAATAGTCTATCTTCCAGGGATGGATTTTACAGTGCCTGGTATTAAACTCTATGTTAATGTTCAGCTTGTAGGTGATTACACTCTAAATACAGATAATCTATTACCATATGATGTGGATGAATCAACAGGATATGGTTCTCCTTCACACAATAATATGCTTCTTATTGCAGGGGAACTTCCTTTTAACAAAGACAAAATAAAGATCCGGATTAGTGGAATGTGGTCTATTGAAGAAGAGGGGTATATAATTCTACCTGAGTTGGTATGGGATATTAATGACAATTTTAATCTTTCAGTTTACGGTAAGATAATTGAAGGAACAGATGGTAATCCGGGTATGATGGATAGCTGGAAAGAAAATGACAACCTCGCAATGAAGGTTACTTATACTTTTTAAAAAATAGCAGCAAAATGCTTTCATTGAATAATGAAAACATTTGTCCTATAACCGGGGGATGGTCTGCTATATTAATCATACAGAGAGGGATTACTGCAATATGCGTTATTTGAGAATTATTATACTACTTATGCTTATGTCTATTAATCTTTCTGCTTCCGGGATTGATTAGTTTACTGATCGTGAGAAGTATCAGGATAATATATCCGACTTTACCGGGGTACTGTTCAGAAATGGATAAAGGAAGAAGAGAATGAACCTTATTGGGTATATCTTCCTGATAATATTGACAGCTATAGAGTAACTATTAAATTTTTGGATGAACGTGGAATGTTCAACTGGGGGAAGAATCGTGACATGTTCTATCTTACTGATAATTTGGAATATAGAAATATTAACTATTATGATATTATCAAGCTTCTCTTAGATTCTGATTATATAAATCTGCCATTACCAATGGTTAAGAACATCTTCACCAAACCCCTGGAAATTATCCAAAACAATTTTCGTTCCATCATTGAAGATAGCAACATCGAAGAAGCGGCCGAAAATCTGATGCTGCTAAAAGAGAGTTTCCTAATCAACTGGTGAGTTAGAAATTCCTATTCATTTTCCCTCATTTTGCGCCCCATAATAGTGCCGCTTTGGGATACAAACATTCCGCTTAACATCAATGCACATCCCGCCAGCCCTTTTACCCCCATGGATTCTCCCAGGATCAGCCATCCTCCCAAAACTGCAAAGACTCCTTCAAGGCTTAGAATAATGGCGGCATGTGCAGGATGAACTTTCTTCTGAGCATATACTTGAAGTGTATAGGCAATACCAACTGAAAAAATACTTCCGTAGATAATAGGGACCCATGCTGAAAGGATAGTATTTTTTTGGACATCTTCAAAAATAAACGCCGAACCAAGGCTCAAAACACCACAGAAAAGATATTGTGTGAAGGCTAATTTTATGGCATTTACCCTGGGCGAAAAATGGGAAATTGCTATTACATGAGATGCCCAGAAAAACGCACTTAATAGAACAAAAATATCTCCGGTATTAATTTTTAGACTTCCCTTTACCGAAAGAAAGTATAAACCTGTCATAGAAAGAAGTGCTCCTGTCCATCGTCTCCACCCTGCTTTGTGACGGAAAAAAATACCCAGGATCGGAACTATAATTACATACATTCCTGTAATAAAACCCGCTTTCCCTGCACTGGTATAAACAATTCCAATTTGCTGCAGGGATGCACCAAGATAGAGTAAGACACCCCCCGCTGCACCATAGATAGTTAGCTGTTTAAGATTCTGATTATTAGAACCCCTCTGTGTTTCTGTCTCTCTTTTCTGTGAACGGTTGCTGTTCTGTAGAAATATCAGGGGGAGAATTGATGTTGCTCCTATGAGAAAACGAACACCGTTAAATGTAAATGGACCTACAAACTCCATTCCTGCACGTTGGGCTGTAAATGCAAAACCCCAGATAATTGCAGTTAATAATAGAAGAAAATCATTTTTTAGAGTATTACCATTCATATTTATCTATAATACATGTAATCAATTCAGTTGCAATAGAGTAAATAAAATATTAGATTAGGGCGTAATGATGAAACATAGAATTAGGGCCATTGCCTTTGATATGGATGGAACACTTCTTACAGATGATAAACAAATTTCTTCAAGGACAAGAAGATGTTTTAAAGCCCTGGATAGGATGGGTATATCTCTGATTCTGTCAACAGGAAGAAGTTTTGAGGCTCTGGAACCCTATAAGAATATTTTAAACCTGAATCATCCTGTTATATGCTACAATGGTGCCAGAATTATTGGGAATAACGGTGAATTAATAATGGATCATCTGCTCCCGGATGATATCTCACGGTCTATAATAGATTTTGCAAGAAAAAAGGGTGTACATATCCAGATTTACAGAAATGGGAAACTATATTTTGAAAAGAGAACTTCCGAAGCTGATTTCTATGAGAATCATGTGAATATTAAAGGGGAGATTATAAATTTTGACGATTTTAACCCTCCCCGGTTCATAAAAATGATGTACCTCGGGGATCATGAATATCTGGATGGATTGGGACGGGAGATTAAGAAACATTTTGGAGACAGGTTGACTGTTATGTTTTCGAATCCTGTGTTCCTGGAGTTTATGAAAGGCGGTGTTTCCAAGGGAAGGGCCCTCCTGGAAGTTGCTGATTATCTGGATATTAGTACTGAAAATATAATGGCATTTGGAGATGGCCAGAACGATATAAGTATGATTGAGACTGCCGGTATCGGGGTGGCAATGGAGAATGCAGTTGATGAAGTTAAGACTGTAGCTGACTCTGTAACCCTTTCCAATAACGACGATGGTGTAGCTCGTTTTCTGGAAGATTTTTTTATGCTGAGTTAGAAATATCTGATTAAAACCTTGACATGAAGAATAAATATATGTATATATATTAGTATATATACATATGACTATTAAGGGGATCTATATGACTTTAGATACAAATTTAAAACACATTGAAACAGGGGTTGAACTCGAGGAACTCATCAACTCTTCTGACAATGTAATGGTTTGTTGTGGTAGAATGGGACCAATGTGTGTTCCTGTGTATGATGCAATGGAAGAACTTGAAGGTTCTGGAAGTTATAATCATATGGAGTTCAGAGATATGCTTTTTGATACTCCGGAGGCTGGTGTTATTAGAAATCTGCCGGAATGTGCATCTTTCAGAGGTCTTCCTTTTACTATTTACTACAAAAATGGTAAAATTATGAAAGCAACAACAAGCCTGCAGTCAAAGGAACAGGTAACTGCAATTCTAGATGAGATTGTTTAGGGTAAGCAAATGAACACTTATGATGTAATAATATTAGGCGGGGGGCCGGCAGGTCTCACCGCCGGCATATATCTATCAAGAGCAAAACAGTCTGTTTTGATATTAGACCAGGGAATGGTCGGGGGGCAGGTTATTCTGACTCATGCCGTGGCTAACTATCCGGGACTTCCCGAGTTGTCCGGCTATAAACTGGCATCTGAAATGAAAAAACAGGCAGTAGAGTTTGGTTGTGAAGTTAAAGCAAATGAGAAAATTTTTGGCTTTAACTTTAAAGGTAAAGAAAAATTTGTTACCACAAAATCAGGTGAGTACAGGAGTAAGGCTGTAATAATTGCTGTTGGCGGACAGCCAAGGAAGCTAGGTCTTGAGTCGGAGATTAAGTTTCAGGGCCTTGGCATTTCCTACTGTGCCACTTGTGATGGGGATTTTTTTACAGGTGAGGATATTGTGGTTGTTGGTGGTGGAAACTCTGCTTTGGAAGAAGCAGTATCCCTTACTAAATTTGCAAAAACAGTAACCATAGTACATCAGTTTGACCATTTCCAGGCCTACGCTCATGCCGTTAAAGCTGCGGAAGATAATTCAAAAATTTCGTTTATAATGGAATCTGATATAGTAGAATTTACAGGAGATCAGAGCCTTACTGGTGTAAATATCAAGAACAAGAAAGATGAAACTATAACAAAACTAAAAGCAACGGGTGCTTTTATTTTTATTGGATATGTCCCCGGATCAGAGCTATTTAAAGAATGTGTTTCTTTAAGTAGGCGCCAGGAGATTGTAACTGACGAGGATATGTCTACCAGTGTACCTGGTGTTTTTGCTGCAGGGGATGTCAGACAGAAGAAATTTCGCCAGATAACCACTGCTGTAAGTGACGGTACCATTGCTGCACTTGGGGTAATGGACTACCTTAACGGCGTAGATCCCGATAAAATATAATTTATTGAATAGGTCATGTAGAGACGTAGCCTGGTCGCAACTTCGTTGTTGCTCGGCTATGCAACTTTATAATGCTACGTCTTTACTATTTATCCAATTTTGGTTTGATCTTTTTTCTGCCTTCCATAGCAAGAAGCTTGAAATCTCCTGGAATATCCAACTCCAGCATCTCTTTGAGTAAAATCTCAGCTTCCTTATAATGCTTGAAAAATATGTGAGCAGAAGCAAGAGCATAGATTGTTCTATAGTCCCAGGGATTGAGGTTGTAAGATTTTGCCATTATCTTATAACTTTTTTTAGACTCACCTAATTGATTATAGGTAACACCCAAATTTCGTGCAATAGAAGAACTTTCCGGATCCAGTTTTTCTGCCTTTTCAAGATAGATTTTCGCAAGACCGTAGTTGCCAAGTTTAAAATGAGAACATCCATAGGCTTCCAGAGCTTCGGAATGGCTATTGTCAAATTCAAAGAAATATTCAAGAGCTTTTAAAGCTTTTTCTTGCTCATTAATCTCTGTAAATGCTATTCCTATTCTCCAAAGAGCTTCTGTGTAATCTGGTTCACGGGTAAGAATTTCTTCTAATATTTTTACAGATTCAACATAATCACCATCACGAAGAAGTTCATCTACTTTATTTATTTGTTCAACTAAGTAATGCATCTAATATAATATACAATTTGACTGGGTATAAGTAAAGGATGCCTAAAAACAGAATTAAACCGGTCTTATAAAAAGTTTTGGATAATCATCCTGTTCCTCAAGATAGAGGCGAACCTTAGAATTAACTTCAAGTTTCTGTATTGATTTTGGGTTCAGTTCCACAGTCCCTAATTTACACTCATTTTTTTGAATTACCCTGGCTTGAATCTGCTCTGAGTTATCTTCGAAATAAACTTCAACATTTACTTCCGTCATCAAAAGGCCCAAATCGAATCCGTCGTTGGGATTAATAACAACTTCTTTCTCCGTAAGTCTCTGATCTGTAAGAATTTTTAATTCACCAGTTTGTTTAATATTCATGTAAATAAGAATAGTTTACAGGAGTGGGAAAATCAAGAATTTATTATATATAATATCCTATCCGAAAACCTTCCCCAGAGCCTCAACAGTTGGTTCAATAGATTCCGGTATCTGCACAGATCCTTCAACAGAGGCCATATCTTTAAAACCAATACCTGTTAATAGAACTACAACTTCTGCATTTTTATCTATTTTCCCTT
>JAUVLL010000098.1 GCA_030600745.1 Spirochaetaceae bacterium
TTGTTCTTGCGGTAATCAGTCTAATATTACTTAGTCGGGGAAAATGGATGTATAAACTTAATCCGGATGAGATATAGTACTCCGAAAACTTCTGACAGCTCCGATGGCGGTTAAGTACTCCGGGTTTTTAGGGAAAATAAATTTTGTTTTATAAAGATTTCCTGTTTTTATAAGTTGATTCTGAATATATGAACTTCTTGAAAGATTTCCAGTGATAACAATATCTTCTTCCAGGTGATACTGACGGGCAGTGAGTGATGCAATTACACCTACTACCTCTGCTATCATACACTGAATTGCTGCCGCTCCATCTGTTTTTTCTTTAGATTTAAGATTTCCAAAATTACTTACTGTCAGATCATTACTTAGAAAACCAATTTCAGAATATCCAATCTCAGAAAGAGCAAGGTTTAGTTCCGAAGATTTTCCTTTTTGAGCGAGTTTATTAATTATAAGGGGATCTGTTTCTTTAATAAGAAGTTTTCCCAGACCCTGCATTGTCCCTCCACCTATGCCGGTGCCTCCGATATGTGTAACCTTTCCATAGTCAAATAATACAATCGCTGTACCTGTTCCCATACTAACAACTATACATCTTTCTCTGGATGCAGCATTGGCTCCACCGAAAGCAATTGACTCCATCTCATCGGCATGGGAAAAGAGTTCTTTAATTTCAGTTGGTATATTATTGGGTGATCCGGTGAAAACAAAGTAATCAGGGGATAATTCGTTAATAATTTCTCTGTAGCTTGGCATTATCCTGTCCCATCGTCTGCTGGTGATACATTTTTTAAAGAGTATCCTGTAATCAGAGTTAACTACTACAAAATCAGTATTTGAAGCGCCTCTGTCTATGCTGAGGTATGTTTTCATAGAAGAAATATATTATCTCTTTGAGAGATTGACAAGTGAAAAAGAAAAAACATGCAGGGACAGCCACAGGGGTTTACAATTTAAACCCTTGTGGCTGTCCCTGCAGAAATACCCCGGAGACGATTCGAACGTCCGACCTGCTGCTTAGGAGGCAGCTGCTCTATCCTGCTGAGCTACCGGAGCATTGTGTGCTTATCTTATGTAAATAGCTTTTATATGTCTATATGTTAATAATAATATTATTAATTATTTTTATACTTTTCCTGTCTTTCTCTTATGCAGTTAATTATACTTCGTTTTAGGAGCAGTTTAGATGGAACAGATGCCTTACAGGGATGACAGCGAGCGCAGGATCGGGGAGTTTTTAATAGAATTAAATATACTCACATCCGGGCAGGTTCTCGCCATTCTTGTTAATGATCCTTCTTTAAGAGAAAAGTGGCATGAATCATCAGTTTCTGATATCCCTTTATCCCGGTTAATTGATCTATCAAATTGATTCTACTTTTGTTGATATATCTATAAAAATCAAGTTGTCAATATGCTGTATATAATGATACTCTAGGTATTGGAATGATGCAGTTTGAATTGTTCTGTATTATTTTGAATTATATTGTAATTGAAGGATTGATGAAAAGCCTGGTCGGGACTTCGTCCCCTGGTCATAGACTTCGTCTATTGCTCGGGTATGCATCCTAACCTGCTCGGCTATGCAACCAAAGGAGAAAAAGAATGGTAAAAGAGATCACCAGGTTCTCGTTTCCAGTGTCCATAATCTATGGACCTGGTTCCATAGGAGAACTTCCGGGAGAGTTTGAAGAATTGGGAGTTAAAAAACCCCTGATTGTAACAGATCCCATGATGGAGAAGACAGACTCGTTTAAGAGTATTCTTAAGGTACTGGAAGAAAAAAGTATTGCGTATAAAGTGTTTTCGGGCGTTCAGCCTAATCCCCATGATGTTGATGTAGAAAATGGTGTAGCAGTTTACAAATCTGCAAATTGTGATTTTATCATTGGAGTAGGTGGTGGAAGCCCCATGGATGCGGCGAAAGCTCTGGCTGTTCTTGTAGGAGAAGGTGGGGATATAGCCGATTACGATGCCCAGTCCAGCACAAAAAAGGAAATTAAAGGACCTCTTCCAAAGATAATTCTTATTCCAACTACAGCCGGTACTGGAAGTGAAGTAGGCAAATGTTCTGTAATTAGTTCAACCTCCCAGGGTAGAAAGATTTTTGTATGTCATCCCCTCATGGCTCCTGCGAGGGCAGTCCTTGATCCGGAGTTAACTGTTAGTCTTCCGCCACATCTAACAGCTGCGACTGGTATGGATGCTCTAACCCATAGTATAGAATCTCTTACTGCACCTGTTTTTCATCCCATGTGTGATGGAATTGCTGTAAAGGGTATTGAGTTTGTAGTGAAATATCTGGAGAAAGCAGTTAAAGATCCAACGGACATAGAAGCAAGGGGATACATGATGCTTGCTGCCATGATGGGTGCCGTAGCTTTCCAGAAAGATCTGGGTACTGCTCATTCGTTGTCTCATGCCCTTTCTGCAGTATGTAATCTTCAGCATGGCCTTGCAAATGCTATTGTTCTTCCAGTTGTTATGAACTACAACAAGGAAGTATCAAAAAAAGAATATGCTGTAATTGCAAGAGAATTCGGTGTAAACATTTTTGGAATGGATGAGCTTGGAGCTGCTGAAAAAGCAATTGAAGAAGTACGGGCTCTAAATAAAAGAATTGGAATACCTTCTTCTCTTAAAGAAGTTGGTGTTAAGGAAGATCAACTGGAAGAGATCGCCGGGAAGTCCTTTCTGGATCCCTGCCATCTTACAAATTCCAGACCTTGTACTCAGGATGACCTGATGTTACTTTTAAAAGAAGCTTTCCAGGAGGGTTGATATGTCAAAGGGATATACAGGAAAATTTTTACGTATTAATCTTACTGATGGTTCTTCTAGTGAAGAATCTTTTAATCAGGATTTTTATAGAAAGTATCTTGGTGGTGGTGGTTTTGGAACATATTTTCTGTTAAAGGAAACTGATGCGAATACCGATCCGCTTTCCCCTGAAAATGTTATTACTATTGCACCGGGTATTACTACAGGATCAGCAGTAAGCGGTGTAAGCAGGTGTGGGATGACAGCTCTCTCACCTGAAACAGGAGGTATTGGAGATTCTCAGGCTGGTGGAAGTTTTGGTCCATATTTGAAACGGGCTGGCTGGGATGCAGTTATAATTACAGGAAAGGCAGCAAAAATGTCTTACATCTACATAGAGGATGGTGAGGTGTTAATTCTTGGTGCTGAAGATGTAAGTGGAAAATCTATTCTGGATGCCAGAACTGTTTTTGAAGAGAAATATGGCAGGAAAGGTGTCTCTGTTATGCAGTGCGGTCCTGCTGGTGAAAAACTGGTAAAGTATGCTTCGGTATCCAGTGATCTGCATGATGCCTATGGCAGAACAGGTATGGGCGCAGTTTTCGGGAGTAAAAATCTTAGAGCTGTTGTCGTAAAAAGCAGCGGAACTGTTGAGTTTGAGGATCCGGAAGGATTAAAAACTCTGGCAAAGACTGCAATTTCCAGAATTCCTGGTTCAGGCTTTGTTTCAACAATAAAAAAATATGGTACAGAAGGCATTGTTCTTGGTAATGCAGAAGCAGGAAACCTTTGTGTTCATAACTATTCTACCGGTTATCATGAGGATTATGCTAAACTGGACAGAAGTAATTATGATGAAACTTTTCTGGCAAAAGGTACTACCTGTTATGGTTGTGCCGTAGGCTGTCGAAAGACTGTAAAAGCGGAGACTCCATATAAGGTTACAGATAAGCTGGGGGGACCTGAATTTGAGACTATTGGGGTTCTTGGTTCAAATCTGGATATTTTTGATCCGGTTGCAGTTGCAAAAGCAAATGAGCTTTGTAATACCTATGGTATAGATACTATTACTTTAGGAGGAATTGTATCTTATCTTGCCGAATCTGTAGAAAAAGGTTTAATCACTGATGATCAGATAGGCTATAAGGGTTTTGGTTTTGGTAATCCTGATGCAGTAATCTGGCTTATAGAGCAGGTAGGAAACAGAGAAGGTATTGGTGATATTCTTGCTGATGGTTTTGAAGCTGCAATAAAGCATTTTGGTGAAGAAACCAGGAAATATGCAGTGCATGTTAAGGGTCATGGTTTTGCAGTTCATATGCCGCAGGTAAAACCATCTCTTGCACTGATGTACGCAGTTGTTCCTATTGGTGCAGATCATATGTCCAGTGAACATGACTGGCTGATAACAGATGATTCAGAAGCTTCAAGAGGATTGGGTATTTTGGAAACAGATGATGTTAATTCCACTGGTATCAACAAGGTTCGTATGGCTGTATACTCCCAATATTATTATTCTGTTTTAGATTCTCTTAACCTCTGTATGTTTTGCTGGGGTGCTGGAAGTCTGTATACATATCCTGAGCTTGAAGATCTTGTCAAATATTCTACAGGTATGGATATGACTTTTTGGGAACTGATGATGGCAGGAGAACGAAAGATTACAATGATGCGTCTCTTAAATCTTAGAAGAGGTTTTACAGATAAAGATGATAAACTGCCGGCCAGGATGTTTGAGCCTCTTTACGATGGTCCATCAAAGGGTCGGTCTGTAAATGAAGAAGATTTTAACAGAATGAAAGCCCAGTATTATGGATTTCTTGGATGGGATAAACATGGTATTCCTCTTGAAGGAAAGCTCGCAGAGCTTGGACTTGAGTGGGCGGTTTAATATATTACCCTTATTACACCCTGACCCAAAAGTGTGGATGAGAAGGACTGAATTTTCCCTATCATTACTTTATCCAGGATTACTCCACTGGGGATAAGGAGTAAGCCATTGGAAAGTATTATGTCCTGGTCTAAATACATACCGGGTTCCAGGCTTTTCGGTTCAATATTATGGGAAGATCCTTTATTATTCTTTTCAAAATGAGTAATAAAGGATTCAAATTTATTATAAAGATCAGGATCGTATAAACTACCACTTTTTAATGACATTTTCGAACACGCCTCATTGGGTGTGAGGGAATACTTAAACCGGTTCATATCATAATCATTAATAATATGAATTATCCTGGATTCTTTTGGAATCTCCCCTCCCACAAGTTTATCAGGGAAACCTGTTCCATCATAATTCTCGTGATGAGATCTAATAATAACTGCAGTTCGTTTAAGGCTGTATATTGAATTGATAATTTCGAATCCTGATACAGGGTGTTCTATAAATTTTTTCCTATCACTTTCGCCCAGATTATCAATAGTTTTTTCAATAATATCTGAATTTGATCCTACAAGGCCAATATCGTGGAGAAGCGCAGCATAGTAATTTACATAAACAATATCTTTCGGCAGTTTGAGGAATTCGCAGAAGGCTTTTGTCATCTCTGCAGTACGCTTCATATGGCCACCCAGAAAACGGTTGTCAAGGGAGATGGTTTCTGTGAGTAGTTGAACTATTCCCTGGAAATTACGTCTTAGAGTCTTAACGGTTAGTTTGAGGCTGGCTGCTTTTTCTTTTAACTGTTGATTTTCTTCCTGCAGTGCAGTTATATCAGAACCTGTATTTTCCATTACAAACCTCCAGAACTCTCCGGCCTTCATATCGGTATGTTCTAATTAGAACTTTAGATAATTTTATATTTATCCATTTCCCTGTACTTATTACAACCTCAGAAAAATAAATATTTAAAAAAAGTATAAAATTTAACTGATTTTTGCTTAAAATGCTGAAATAACTATTGACAGCCGGGATATGTCATCTTATTAACATATCATAATAACACGATGACATTATATAGTGATGTTGATATGACATAAAATGCTGCTTCTGCAGTGTGAAAATATATTTATTACATTGTATGGTAAACCCTGTTCACTCTGGTGTCTGCCACAGTTTTTGCGGCTGGTGATTCAGAAGGAAAAGAGAACAAGGTTCTTAGGCTGTTAACATGGTCAGGATATGCGCCTGACGAGTTGATTCAGAAATTTGAAGAAGAAACAGTATGGTATTTATCAGCCAATCGATTATTCAAGGGTGGATCTTGATCAGGTAGAACCTAATATGGCCCTTAGGACTTATTATACGTAAAATTTATTTGACATATTTTCCCTGAATAACCATAATGCAGGGTACCAGGGAGGATGAGATTGAATTTTTTAATTATTGATGGATATTCAAAAGGAAGCAGGAAAAAGCTTGATGAAGCCGGTATGACATATGCGTGGAAATTGTATGCCGATATGCTTTTAAAATATATGCCTGAGGCAGAATATGAGGTTTTTTCCCCAACTGATACTAAGGTTGATGAATTCCCCGGAGAAACGAAGCTAAGCTCTTTTACCGGTATAATATGGACAGGCTCAGACCTTGATATCAATGAAACTCATATTCCAACAAATACAGGGCAGATAGAACTTGCAAAAATGGCCTTTGAAGTTGGAAGTGATTCATGGGGAAGCTGTTGGGGCCTTCAAATTGCTGCTGTTGCTGCAGGTGGGACAGTGGTGAAGAATCCTAAGGGTAGAGAAATGGGATTTGGTAGAAAGATTATTAAGACAAAAGAAGGCCTGGATCATCCAATGCTTAAAGGTAAACCTTCCTCTTATTATGCTTTTGAAAGTCATTATGATATTGTAGGAGAAGTACCTGCTGGAGGAGTTATTCTTGCAAGAAATCCTTTTAGCGATGTGCAGGCAATGACCGTGGAACACAAAAAGGGAACTTTCTGGGCTTCACAGTATCATCCTGAATATAATCTATACGAAGTTGCAAGACTTACTCTTGCCAGAGAAAAACTTCTTACAGAACAGGGTTTTTTCAAAGATCATGAAGATATGCAGTCCTATGTTGATAAAATGGAAGAACTTTATAAGGATCCGCGTAGAACCGATTTAATTTGGCAATTGGGAATAGATGAGGATATAATTGATGATTCAATAAGACAGGCTGATTTTAAAAATTGGCTTAATTTTATTAAAGAAAAGAATAATTAAGGCAGGTATTATGGGAAGGCTGACACTGGATGAACTAAACAACGGTATAAAGAAGAGAGAAATCGATACAGTAATTCTGGCCTTTCCGGATCATCTTGGGCAGTTAGTTGGTAAGCGTCTGACAGGAGATTTTTTTTTGGAAAATAATCATGCAAATTGCTGTGATTATCTGTTAACAATCAATATTGAAGGAGATCCACTACCTGGATTTAAGCTGGCAGGTTGGGAAAAGGGTTATGGAGACCTTTTGATGGTTCCCGATTTTTCCACTATACGAAAAATAAGCTGGCAGAAAAATGCAGTAATAATAATCTGTGATTTAACACATGAAGATGGGCGGCCTGTTAATATTGCACCAAGAACTATGCTTCAGAATCAGTGTAATCGACTGTTCCAAATAGGCATGAAGGGGATGATGGCTTCTGAGCTTGAATTTTATCTCTTTGACAACCCTTATGAGTCTGTGTATTCAGATGGATATAAGGGGTTGGTTCCATCTTCTCCATATCGAATCGATTACAGTATCCTTAATACAGGTTTTAAAGATGATGTAGTTAGGGAAATATGTAATCAGGTCTCTGAGGCAGGTATTCCTGTTGAATCCAGGAAGGGTGAAACAGGATATGGGCAGTATGAAATTGGTCTGAAATATTCAACACCTCTTGAGATGTCTGATAATCATATGATATATAAAAACGGTGCTAAAACAATAGCAAATTTAAATGGGAATTCTATTACCTTCATGGCTAAGTATTTAGATTCTGATGCAGGATCCAGCTGTCATATCCATTCCAGTATAGTGGATATTAAAACAGGGAAAAATGTTTTTGTCAGTGATGGTGGTGAAAGTGATTTTTTTAAATACTTTTTAGGTGGATTAAGTCTTCTTGCCTCGGAGTTTTTTATTTTTTTTGCACCTACAATAAATTCCTATAAAAGATTCAGCAACGATTCATTTGCTCCAACAAGAATTGCATGGGATTATGATAACAGAACAACAAGCTTCCGGATTGTAGGTGAGGGTCAGGGGTTTAGAATTGAGAACAGGCTTCCTGGAGCCGATGCTAATGTTTATTTGGCCTTTACAGCAACTATTGCTGCAGGTCTTTATGGTGTTGAGCATAAAATTGGACCACCGGCAATAAGGAAAGGGAATATTTATGCTGATGAGTCGCTTCCCAAAGTTCCCGGGTCATTAAAAGAAGCAGCAGAGAATTTCAATAATTCCAAAATTGCCAGGGAGATATTTGGTAATGATATTGTAGATCATTATGTTCGCCATGCCGTTCTGGAAGTGGAAGAGTACGAAAAAAATGTTTCTGAATGGGAATTAAAACGATATTTTGAAAGGATATAATTTGTAGGGGCTGCCCTTACTATGTATCCCATCGTTTACGAACCATTTCCAGCATATCCTCCGGTACATTTGTAACAATCCCGTCCACACCCATATCGATATATTTTTCTGCCTTTAGTGGATCATCTTCTGTCCATGTCACAACATTATATCCCTGAATTTTCTTATTAAGAAACATTGTTAGTGGATTTATTTTATGTCTTGTCGGTTTAAGTATATTTGGTTTACAGATATATTTTCCCCCGCCGTTATGCAGATACCATGGGAGCTCTTTCCAGTTAGTATAAATTATTGCTGTATTCAGCAGTGGATCAGTTTTACGAACACCCAATACTGCAATTGGGTTAAAAGAGGATATAATTACACGGTCCTGGAAATTCCACTGGTTTATTTTTTCTGTCAGCTTCTTTTCAAGCTCTCCATATGTTCTTCTTTTATGTTTTATTTCAATGTCATAATAGACATTGGTTCCCAGTAGTTCAAAAACTTCATCCAGGGTTGGAATTTTCTCACCAGTAAAGGATTCATCAAACAATGAGCCTGCATCAAGTTTTTTGATTTCTTTTAAATCAGTTTCACTGGCAAGGGCATCAAAACCTGTCGTTCGTTTAAGACTAAGATCGTGCAGAACAATAATTTCACCGGTCCTGCACAATTGTACATCCAGTTCTACACCGGGAATTTTATTATCCAGTAATTTTCTGAAAGAAGCTATAGTGTTTTCCGGTGCAAGCTTTGGGCATCCTCTATGACCAAAAAGTAAAGGGTATTGTGCAAAAGTAAAGGGTTTTACATTCCTGTTTTTTCTACGCATGGCTACTCCTCCTGAGCTTTTTGCGCTGTATCTCATTTTCTACTTTCAAAATACTTCTTCTCTAATATATTGGCTATAGACTGGCGCAAAGCAAGATAAAATGGGCGACACGAAGTGTCGGGGACCCATTCTTAGTCGAAAAAGCCCAGGATGCATGTGCGAGCAGCAAACTTGTTTGCGACCAGCACAAAAACAAGCCGATTTCATAGACATCGCAAAAGCCTGTAATAGCTATTTTATAGAATCTTCCAAACTTCTTATGGTTAGTGTTGCCATATATGCCTCCAATGACAGCATTGCTGTCATTGCTAATATACAATGTATATGGCAGAAATACAAGATCTTATTCGACA
>JAUVLL010000264.1 GCA_030600745.1 Spirochaetaceae bacterium
GATTTATGTTCCGTTCAAAATCTGTAAGACTCCAGCGATCCATCTTAAAAATATCCCAGGGGGATGTTTCTGCAGGAATCAGATCTTCCCTCGTTAATATCGAAACCATTCGCTGTGCAGTTTTTCTGTCTGATACGTATATGCGCCCCTCTTCGGTAATCTTGTGTTCAACACCCTCCTCATCCAGACGCACAGATATTTCCTGCAGTTTTTGGATATCTGATATTGGTGATGTTATTAAAAGAACCATATTGGGTGATGCACTGAAATTAGCCAGAAGAACCAATCCTGTCAGCGTTACACCAACTATGGTAAAGAGAATTATCTTCTGTATCAGGGACCACTTACCCCAAAGAGTTTTTATCTGATCACGAAACTTCTTAAACCATTCGTTCATTCTCCCCTCCCAAAAAGAATGCACACCAGGGATAATCTTATCTTATATTAATTATCTCCCGATAAGCCTTTATTGCATTGTCTACTACAGATTTTGTCATGGATAATGCAAGATTTGCCTTACCCATAGCTATTGTGACATCATGGACATCCACACTGTCAGGATTTATTATGTACTGTTCTGTCAAAGCTGTACTTTCTGCAGCAAGATCATTGACTCCATTAAGAGCATCAATAACCATGTTGCTGAATGACAATGCACTATCTTTTCCTGATTGTTCTCCTGCATGAACCCTGCCCTGGATATGGGATGAATTTGTACGGAGAACATCAACATAATTACCTGACACCTGACTCGAGTCGAAAAAATTCATCTACTACCTCCCAATTTCCAGAGCTTTCATAAACATCGACTTACTACCGTTTACCACAGCCACGTTAGCTTCATATGATCTTGATGCTGATATCATATCAACCATCTCTTCAACTATATTAACATTAGGCATTTCAACATAACCTTTCTGTGGTCCGGTTTTAATGGCATCAGGATGAGTTGGATCGTAGACAAGTTTAGGATCTGCATCCAGATCTTTATCTATTTCCACTATTCTAACTCCCTTTCCCAGACCATTGTCCATTTTTTGCGGTAAGAAAGGAGAACGCCAGTAGGGTTCCTGAACTTTTGGCCGAAAAATAACCCTGCTGCGCCGAAAAGGCCCCCCCTCGGTCGTCCTTGTTGTATCCACATTTGCAATATTATTTGAAATTACATCAAGCCTTGTTCTCTGAGCACTCAACCCTGATGCTGCTATGTTAATACTGCTGAAAATCCCCATATTCGTCCTACCTTAATACTATATTTAACTGGGTAAACTGATTTGAAATTGATTTTGTTAAAAGATCATACCTCAATTGATTCTGAAGAAGGAGCATACTTTCCTGCTCGGCATCTACATTGTTTCCATTGGAATCAGTCTGAGTAAGATAATCCAAAAAACGATTTGGACTTACATCTCTGTAATCCTGTACCCTGTTAAAGGAGATATGTTTCTCATGAGTAAGTGCTGCAGTCGGTTTATTTACATTCTCCGATTCAAGAGCCCGTTTCAGCTCTGATTCAAAATTCAACGAGCTTCGTTTAAAGTTTGGAGTATCAGCATTGGCAATATTATTGGCAAGAACCTGCTGCCTTAATGTTGCTGCATCCATTGTTCTGTGCAGTATATCTACGGTTTTTCCAAAACTATTGTTCAAAAACACATTATCCTCCCTTTAAACCAAACCCGTGTAGCTTATATTGTCGGCATATTCCCTAACTATCATTACAAAATGTACCTCGACAGATCATGGTTTTTAACTATATCCACAAGCTTATCATCCACATAGTCTGCAGTTATCGGAATTTTCTGTCCCTTAAGATCGGGAGCATTAAATGATACATCACCAAGAAGCAGCTCCATTACAGTATGCAGTCTTCTGGCACCAATATTTTCGGTATTAGAATTCACTTCAGCTGCTATCTCACTAAGTCTTATCGTTGCCTCATCGGTAAAATCAATCTGAACTCCCTCTGTCTTAAGAAGCTCTGTATACTGAATTGTCAAAGAATTCTCTGTCTGAGTGAGAATCTGATGAAAATCATTGCTGTCAAGGTCATCAAGTTCTACACGTATAGGAAAACGCCCCTGAAGTTCCGGGATAAGATCTGATGGTTTACTAATATGAAAAGCCACTGCAGCAATAAACAGAATATGGGAAGTATCAACAATTCCATATTTTGTGTTTATCTTACTACCTTCTATTATGGGAAGAATATCCCGCTGAACACCCTCTCTGGAAACATCCGCCCCGGATCGTCCCTCTCTGGAAGTAACTTTGTCAATCTCATCAATAAATACTATTCCCATCTCCTCAACGCGTTCCTTCGCCATATCAGAAGCCCTGTCAGTATCCACCATCTTACTCATTTCATCTGCAAGAATAATTTCCTTTGCCCGTTTTACACTAACCTTTTTCTTCTTCTTTTTGCCTCCAAAAATAGATCCAAGGTTACCTATGTTAAGATCCATCTCTTCAAAACTGGTACCGGAAAATATTTCTATAGAGGGGAAGCCATTGCCTGGCATATCAACATCTACAATTTTATCATCAAGCTTCCCGTTTCTTAGCATTTTTCTGAATTTTTCTCTTGTAGGTGCAGTGAGCTTATCTTCGGGCTCTTTAAACTCTTCTGAAACTACCGGAAGAGAAGGCTGAGCGGACACTGCATCTGTTTTTGGAGAAACAGGTTTCTTTTTACCTACACCAGGAAGCAGCAAATCGAGAAGAACCTCTTCTGTTCTTTTTTCAGCTTCTTCCTTTACGCCTTCAGACAGTTCCTTTTTTACCATCGTAAGACCAATACTCATAAGATCCCTGATCATTGATTCAACATCCCGGCCAACATAACCGACTTCGGTAAATTTAGTTGCTTCAACCTTTAGGAAAGGAGCCCCGCACAACTTTGACAGCCTTCGGGCTATTTCAGTTTTACCTACTCCGGTAGGACCAATCATAATAATATTTTTCGGAGTAACCTCATCTATCAGAGATTCAGGTAAAAGCCTTCTGCGCATTCTATTCCGCAAAGCAATAGCCACAGCTTTTTTAGCCTTATCCTGGCCAATTATATATTTGTTAAGTTCCCTTACTATCTCTTTCGGGGTAAGCTTATCCAGGTCTGTTTTCATTCAATTCCCTCCAGAACAATATTGTTGTTTGTATAAATACATATATCAGAAGCTATCTTTATACTCTTCTCTGCTATTTCTTTTACTGATAATTCTGATGAATCCAGATATGCAAGTGCAGCTGCATAAGCGTAGTTCCCCCCGGAACCGATTGCAATTGCACCTTCATCAGGTTCTACTACGTCTCCTGTTCCTGAAATTAAAAGAGTCTTTGTTTTATCAGCAACAAGAAGCATAGCTTCCAGCTTTCTTAGAACACGATCTGTTCTCCACTCTTTGGCCAGCTCCACGGCCGCTCTGGTTATATCCCCGTTATACTCTTTTACCTTTCCCTCAAACCTCTCAAACAAGGTAAAAGCATCAGCGGTAGCACCTGCAAAACCGACTACAACCCGATCATCATACATTCTTCTTACTTTTCTGGCCCTGCCTTTCATAACAGTATTTCCAAAAGTCACCTGACCATCTCCAGCCATTGCAACAGCGTCATCCTTTCTGACTGCAATAATTGTTGTGCCTCTAATCTCCATATTTTCCTCTTCCTCACCTTCCATTAGCTTTTCTATCTCCCATGCGGATGAGCCGTTCTATAGACATCTTTTAATCTGTCAATACCCACATGAGTATATACTTGTGTAGTTGAAATTGACGAATGTCCCAGCATAGCCTGGACAGCTCTTATACCAGCTCCATTGTTTAATAAATCTGTTGCAAAAGTATGCCGGAAGGTATGGGGACTGACATGCTTGTTAACACCTATAGCCCTTATATACTTATCCAGAATAAAGCGGATTCCTCTTGATGAAATACCATTCCCCTTCATATTTAATATAAGACTGGTAACTTCAAAAGAAACAGAATTATTAAGATGCCTCTTCCTGAGAGGGAGATACAGCATAACCTCTTCTGCAGTTCCTTTAGTAAGGAATACCCATCTGGATTTCCCACCCTTCCCATGAACAAGAGCCATCCTCTTCTTAAGGTCAAGATCCTTAACCTTCATATCTGCCAACTCCGAAACTCTGCATCCGGTAGAATACAATAACTCAAGTATTACCCTGTCCCGAATACCTGCAAAATCATTCCCGGTCATTTTTATCATCATATCAATCTCATTAAAAGACAGAACATCCGGTATCTTTCTGCGGCCGCTAATACTGCGCACATGAGAAAAGGGATTAACTTCCAGAATATCGTATTTAACACAATACTTGTAAAAATTCTTTAAAGAAGATATTACTCTATTAATTGAAGATTCTGTAAGATTTTTTCTGGCAAGATTTCCAATAAAACTTCTTACATTCCTGGAATTGGAATTATCAAAACTTAATTTCTCAGAATCAAGGAAATCACCGAACATCTCCAGGTCATGTCTGTATGCCCGTATGGAATTATCTGAAAGATTACGAACCGCAACAAGATAGTTTAAATAATTAATTTTATGTACTTCAAACGTGTTATTCATACTAAACGGCCTCCCTTAAACTGATAATTTCTTCTATTGAATTAATAACACCTGCTCCTTCCAATGAAAGCTTCAGACAACCAAGCCCCTTTTTACTGCTTAAAGAACAACTATGCACAAAAACATCTCTACCCTGATCCAGAGCAAATTCAGCCGTAATCAGAGCTCCGGATTTTTCAGGTGCTTCTACAACAACTACAGATCTGCTTAACCCGCTGATAATCCTGTTACGGGCAGGGAAATTATATCTCAAGGGAGC
>JAUVLL010000152.1 GCA_030600745.1 Spirochaetaceae bacterium
TTTCCAAATCCAACAGAAAGCCTCTGATATTGCGTGGTGCAAGACAGGTTGGTAAATCCACTCTTGTTCGTTTATTTGTGAAAGATACAGCATATGAGTTAGTTGAAATAAATCTTGAGCAACATAAAGATTTTGATCCAATTTTTGAAAGGCTCGATATTGAAGAAATAATTCTCAATCTTCAGGCTGTTACCGGTAAATTAATTAATAGTAACACCATTCTTTTTCTTGATGAAATTCAGGCAACACCAAACGCTTTAGCTGCTCTTCGTTATTTTTATGAATTAAAGCCAAATATTCCAGTCCTGGCTGCCGGATCTCTTCTTGAATTCGCTCTTGAAAAACATTCTTTTTCTATGCCTGTTGGAAGGGTGAATTACTTGCATATTGGTCCTATGACATTTATGGAATATCTTCAGGAAATTGATCCTTTTCTCTATGATCTATTATTGAATTTCGAATTAACCTTACCTATCCCAAAACAAGCCCATAAAAATCTTTTGAAGCGTCAAAGAGAATATATGCTTATTGGAGGAATGCCGGAAGCAATACAAGTTTTTTTAAATACAAATTCTTATGATGAAGTCAAAGACGTTCAGGATTCAATTTGCAATACCTACATTGATGATTTTTCAAAATATGCAAATAATAAAGAGTTAGCAGATCTGCAATCTATCTTTAAAACAGTTCCCCGGATAATAGGCAGAAAAGTAAAGTATGTTCATTTACTTCAAGATACTAAAAGCGCATATACCGCTGCGCTTCTGGAAATGTTAACAAAAGCAAAAATTACTGCAAAAATCTTTTCTTCAGATTTAAGTGGAATTCCTTTGTCTGCCGGAATAAGACCAAAAATATTTAAACTACTATTTCTTGATATCGGACTGCTTACCAGAATGTTGGGAATTGATATAGTAGAACTTCAAAATATTAATGGCCGACTTTTAATTAATGAAGGGGGGTTGGCCGAACAATTTATCGGACAATTATTAAAAATAGATCATTCTTCCGGCACAAACCCTGAAGTATTTTATTGGACCAGAGAATCAAAAAAAAGTAATGCTGAAGTTGATTTTGTAATCTCAAAAGGTTCACTAATTCTACCAATTGAGGTTAAAGCGGGGTTATCCGGAACTTTAAAATCACTTCATCAACTTATGTATGAAAAAAAATTGACTATTGCTTTCCGTTTTGATCTTCAACCAGCAAGTATACAGGAAATTTCAACCTCTGTTTCTACTAAATCAGGACAGGTTCTGTCCAGGTATAAATTAATTTCATTGCCCCTGTATGCTGTCGAACTACTCCCAAAGATTATTGATGGGATAAGAACAAAATGAATAATTATAAAATTTAAAAAAACAAGCCATGAGTCCCCCCATGGCTCGTAATAAAATTCTATCTATATCCTACCACTGTGGTGGATAAAAAGAATCTACATCAGCTTTAGTAATCATATGCTGAGGTATATTGGTAATTGCTGGAATTTCTTTTCCATTAAACCAGTCTGCTGCAGTTTTAACGGCAAGAGCTCCGTCACCTTCAGCAGTCTGATAAGTAATAGCATATAAACCGCCATCTTTAACAAGATCCATACCTACCTTACTGTTACCTGCAGCAACGACAATAACATCTTCTCTGCCGACTTTTTTAAGAGCTTCAATAATACCTAAGGCCTGTGCTGAATCATCTGATGCAAAGATTCCAGTTAAATCATCACCAAAACGAGTCAGCCAGTCAGAAACAAGCTGCATAGTTTTGTCGGCTTCAAAACCAGGAGCCTGCTTATCAAGTACTTTAATGTCAGGTGCATATCCAGCTAATTCTGAAATTGGACCAAAACATCTTGCGAAATATGGAGATCCACCAGGAGCATGCTGTACATAAGCTACCCCACCCTTCTTTCCAAGAGCATCGGCAAATATATGGGAAAGTTTTCTCATCTGACCAAAGTCATCCGGTCCTGTCCATCCAATTGCATAATCCATAGCTGCTGCTTCTGGAAGCATATTGAAGAGAAGCAGTGGAATTCCACTCTTGTTAATTTTTCGTGCCTGCTGGAGTGCAGTTTTTGCATCCAAAGGAATTAAAAGAATCATATCAGGTCTTTCATTTATAGCCTGATCTATCATCTGATTCTGTACTGCCAGATCCCAGTTTGGAGATTGAATTTTAATATCCATACTGTAAACATCTGCTACTTTCTGAGCTCCATTTGTACAAGCAGTTGTCCAGGGATGATCACCATGAACAATCATTGTAATCTTCTTACCAATTGCTCCGTCAGCTGGTGATTCGGGAATATTTGTCTTGTTGGTTATTTCACCGGCAAATTCCATATCCCACCAGTGAAGGGGATCTGTTTCAGGTAAAGCTGAGGGATCTGCAGGCCTTGCAGGTACAACACGTTCTGCTCCTTCTAACTTAATAAGTGCCTGTCCATCTGCTGCTTTTAACACAGAAACATCTACTGCAAGAGAAGCCGCCAGATTTCCAGCTCCAGCTGATTCACTTACTTCAGAATCACCTCCTGCGAAAACAAATCCAGTTGCAGCCAATACAAAAAGCAGACTGAAAAGAATCGTAACTAGCTTTTTCATTTCTTCCTCCATTTAATTTCGTGAAAATATTTCCAAAAGGTTTTAACAAAACCTTACTATTGGACTTTTTCAAGTTCTTTAAGCAGTTCCGGTCTCTGACCAACAATTTTTTCATGCTTGTATATGGCATACGCCTCATAGAGAACAACAGATGCAAGTATAAATCCGGCAATAAAAATCTTTACCTCATTACCAAGACCAAACAGAATTATTCCGTTGTAGAGTACATCCAGCATCATAATTGCTACAAAGGTTTTAAATACGCCCCCTTTGCCCCCGGACATTGCTGTTCCACCAATAATTGTAGCCGAAATTACATACATCAAAGAAGAAGTTCCCATATTTAAAGTTGCTGCTGCACTTTCCATTGCAAAGAAAACACCACCGATTGCAGCCATTACACCGGAAAGAATAAATGCAGCAATTGTATATTTATCTGTGTTAATACCTGCAAGCCAGGCTGTATGTTTATTCCCGCCTAACATATAGAAGTTCCGGCCTGTCCTGGTTTTCTTCATAAAGATTGTAGCTGCTGTTACAAGAACTAAAGTAATAAGTACTCTGGGAGTAACTAAAGGAAAAATCATATTTGACAACCAGTCTGACACAGCAAAAGCATCATCTGAAGAAAGGCTAATTGTATTTCCCCCGGTGAAAGTGTATATGGCACCCTGAAGAATAGTCATCATCCCCAGGGTAACAATAAAGGAAACTATTTTTGCCTTGGCTACTAAAAGTCCATTTATAAGTCCAATTAATCCCCCGGCTAAAATAGCCACAGGAACACTTCCTCCAAACCCTATATACTCTTTTAAACCTAACCCGATTATCCCTGAAAGAGTAACAACCGTACCAATGGTAAAATCGATCTGACCAATTATAAGTATAATGGTAAACCCGATTGCAACAGTTGCATTCATAGCCAGGGTTCGCATTATAGTAGTAAGGTTGAATACATTAAAAAACCTTGGTGCTAATAAAGTCATAAAAAGAAAAACAAAATTAAAAAGAATATAAATTCTGTTTTTGTCTGCAAAAGTAAGCAATGAAGCTTTGTTTATATTTTTCTTAAGCATCGTCACGCCCCATACTTCGTAATGATTTGGCATTTATACCAACTACCAGAATAAAAATAAAACCCCG
The DNA here is from genome assembly GCA_030600745.1 of Spirochaetaceae bacterium. Taxonomy (GTDB): domain Bacteria; phylum Spirochaetota; class Spirochaetia; order B11-G9; family B11-G9; genus JAJRQE01. Next base: position 3,744 of record JAUVLL010000152.1, read on the forward strand.
AATCATATCCTGGGAAAAAGTTCCAACTCCTAAAAGAGTCATAATATTATTCATAAGACCAATAATCAAAACACCCCCAAGAACTCCTATTATCGATCCTCGCCCACCGGCAAGGGTCATTCCTCCAATTACAATTGCTGTAACAGCCTTAAAATCATAACCCGTCCCGTTATACCAGGCACCAACCCTGGAAAGAGAAGTAATAGTAAGCCCAGCCAGAGTTGCAGTTAATGCACAAATAATAAAAGTTATTCCAATAATTTTTTCTGTATTGATACCGGTAAATTTTGCAGCTTTTTGTGCTGATCCGGTTATTTTCAACTGCATTCCATATTTTGTTTTTTTCATAATAAAATTCAGAAAAACTACAAGAATAATTAACAATATCAGGGGAAGAGCAATTTTATTAAAAAATCTTAATCTGTAAATTGCATCAAAAAGATCGCTGGCTCTCTGAGTTTTAGCTATCATATCCGGATAGATCTGCTTGTTAACCCATACCAGCCTTATAACACCCAAAGTTACATAGTTAACGGCAAGGGTCCATATAATTGGATTTGCCTTGTATTTCCCAATTGCTACCGCATTTATAAGACCTATTAACAACCCTGCAAGAACAGCCGCAATTATAGCCGGGAGAAATCCATACTGAAGCATCTGCACTGCAACAATTCCTGTTAATGCCATTGTTGTTGGAACAGATAAATCTGCAAATTGACCGGAATATGTTACAAAAGCCATACCGACAGCAACAATACCAAGCATGGAAACAGCATCAAGAATATTCACCATATTTTGTGTGGTTAAGAAATTATTTATAATTCCAAGACTCTGAAGTACAATTCCCGCCAGTAAGAACATTAGTGCAACAGCATAGATACCTGCATAATGCATTACCCTTCCAAATAAATTTACACTGGTAGCTCTGGAATCTATTTGTTTTATTTCTTCCTTTGTTGTCTCACTCAATTTATTATTCTCCATTTCTATGCACCCTCACCATTTGCAGCAAGCAGAACACTTTCCTCAGTACAGTCCACTTTAGGCATCTCTTTAATAATTCTGCCCTTTCGCATTATTAAAACACGACTCGAAAGGGAAACAAGTTCCGGAAGATCTGAAGAAATTAGAATTACTGTATTACCTTCTTCAGCCAGACGTTCTATAGATTGATGTATAGTCATTTTCGCACCAATATCAACACCTCGTGTGGGATCATCCAGAATCATTACTTTTGGCTCACATGCCATCCATTTGGCCAGCAATACTTTCTGCTGATTCCCCCCGGATAAATTTCCTACAATCCTTGATGAATCCGGTGGATAGATTGATAATTCTTCAATAAGATTATTTACTTTTTGAATACCATCACCTTCCTGATAAATACCTTTTCTTGTCAACTCAGGAATTAAACCTGCCAATATATTCTCTTTAATATCCAGTCGTAATGCCAAACCCTCTGTCTTTCTGTTTTCAGTAAGATACACTATTCCATTTGCAACAGCCTGACCCATATTTTTAAGAGTAATTTCCTGTTCATCCAGATAAACCTTCCCTGAATCCTTATCATCAAGTCCTACCAGTACACGGGCAAGCTCACTTCTTCCTGCACCTGACAATCCACAGATTCCCAAAATTTCTCCTTCAAAAGAACTAAAGGATATATCATGAAAAAATCCATACCGGGATAAGCCTTCAACACGTAATCTTTTTTTCTCCTGTGTATGACTTGTATGGGAATAAAATTCAGTAACCGATTTACCTACCATCATCTGAACAAGTTCACTACTGCTTACACCACCAATGTCTTTAGTTCCTATCTTCTTTCCATCTCTCAAAACTGTTACTCTGTCAGCAACTTCAAAAATTTCCGGAAGATGATGGGAAATATATACAATAGCCAAACCATTCTTTTTTAGATTATGAATTATAGTAAAAAGTCGTTCTACCTCTTCTCTTGACAAAGCTGATGTGGGCTCATCCATAACCAGAATACCAGGGTTATTTCCAAGAGCCTTGGCAATCTCAACCAACTGTCCCTCATGCTGACTTATGTCCTCTATCTGCATCATAGGATTAAGATGTTCAAGACCAACCATCCCCAAACATCGTCTGGTCTCAGTCACAATTTCCTCTTTATCAAGAAACATTCCCTTTTTAGGTAATCTCCCTACAAGAACATTCTCAGCAATACTAAGAGGCAGTGCCAGGCTTAATTCCTGGTAGATCATCTCTATTCCGTTCTTTTTTGACTGGGCAGGTGTATGAAGATCCACCTTACTGCTGCCCATATGGATATCTCCGGTATAATCATTAAAGGATCCTGCAATTATCTTCATAAGGGTAGATTTACCAGCCCCGTTTTCTCCAATAAGGGCATGGACCTCACCTGCCCTGACATCAAAATCTACTCTATCTACTGCAAGAGTTCCGACAAACTGTTTGCTTACAGACTTCATTTCCAGGGCTGTTACAGAGAACGTAGTCTTCATCTTTTCTTTTTCACTCACTTAATATCATCCTCATCTTCCCTTATTTACTATTAACAGTACCCATTCCCAATTAACTTCAACACTAACTCGTATACCCTGCTGCCAGTATTATGATAAACCTGGAATTTTTATCCCACAACAGGATTTTTTTGTAATCCAACAGTAATTATTAACTCAACTCCGGAATATCATACTCCCCAAGCTCCAGAGGGTAATTCCCATATTCTCTTACGAGCTTAACAACATAGTCATATCTCTCCCCGGATACAGAATGGGGAACAGAATGATCAGATTGAAAAATAAAACCACCGCCCTTTCCTGCATTAAGTTTCCGAAGAACATAAGCTTTCAACTCATCCATTGGAAGATCAGCCCACTTCATGACATCCATATTCCCGCAAAACCCCATACTATGACCGTACTCTTTTCGCAAGGCAAGAACATCCAGCCCGGATTTTGCTTCCAGAGGATTGTAGGAATCGATACCAATCTCAATATAATCCTTATAGATAGCCCTGGCATCACCGCATCCATGATAGATAACCGGTAGATTGTTTTGGTGGCATACATGGGTAATCTCTTTTACAACAGGTTTAAAATACTTTCTCCAGTAATCCGGAGAGAAAAGCATCCCGTTTACATAGGCCACATCACCCCAAATTACCATTCCGGCAAGAAGGCCATCCGCAGCTTTTATCTGGGCCTTGGTTATTTCAATAACAAACTCTCCAACCCTTTTAAGGAATTTTCCCAGTTTTTCAGGATATAATCCTATCCAGAGATACATGTTTTCAGAACCAATAATACGCCATCCCTCTTCCTGAGATTCACAGATACTTCCATACACAGGAAAATCATTGTAAAGAGATTTTACTGTGTCGATCCATGGGGGTGAATTCAATGCAAAACCATCGCCAACCCCGGCAATCAGATTGTCGCCAGCACTATAATATCTTCGGTCATCCCAGGGATCATCAAACTCAAAGGCCTCCATTTTTTCAACAGTATCCGTATGGAACTTTGTAAAGGCAGGCATAGTTATCGACATATTTTTTTTGACTTCAGATTCAAACCCTGTGCGGACAACTACTTCTTCAGGCGTATTTTTAATAAACTTAAAATTTTTAATATGAGGATCCATATTGGGAACAGTTGTTATCCAGTCAAGATCATAATAGGAATAGATATCTGTATCTTCCGGTAAGTTCAGTTCTTTCTTCCATCTATCAAGAAACTGACCCCAGAAATAATCCCCCACCGGTATTCGATCAGCTTCTTCATGACGGAGGGTTTTATTCATCCTGCCCAGTTTTGCCAGACAATCCGGAGTACGTTTCAGTTCAGCCGACATCTCTTTAGACCTTACTTCAAACATACTGGTTCCCTCACCTACCAGTATTTTTCTATCTTCACCTTCTTTATTTCCCACTTAAGATTCTCCTTTTCTACAACCTAAATTCTCTGGCTGCCTCATAAAA
>JAUVLL010000007.1 GCA_030600745.1 Spirochaetaceae bacterium
GATATTCCAAAGGTTCTGAAAGGTTACTACAAAACTGTAAACGGTAAAGTAACAGATAATATTGAGAGAAGCAAATCAGATACAATAAGGCCTGGGAATATCTGGCTTGATATACAGCAGGTATTCTATAGAATGGAGGAAAACATTCCCGGAGCCTATGCCCAGAAACCACTAAAATCCATTGAACGAATAATAAAAACCAGTTCCAGACCAGGAGATATGGTAGCTGATTTTTTTGCCCACTCAGGGACAACTCTTATGGCAGCCGAAAAGCTTGATCGAAAATGTATTACCTTTGACAGAGATCCTGTTTTTTCTGAACTCACAATCAGAAGGCTGGAAAGATACAGAAAAACAGGGAAAACAGGCTGGCAGTGGGAGAATCCATTCCCGGAAGTGTCAGATAAAAACAACCATAGTTCACCTCATGAAAAGATCACTCAAAACAGCTTAGATGATATGCCGTTATTCAGGAGCGTACTGATTTCTGAAAATGATTAACTGCTAATTCTATCTGACAACTATCCTGATCCTATCTGCTCCTTCAGAACTCCTGAACTCTATCTCCCATTCCCCCTTTTTTAGCTGAAAATAATACCTGCCGTTATTTATATCAGCAATTTTTAGGCCATTGATATATACTGAGGTAATCTTCCCCGAAAAACCAGCACTCTCAATTTTAAGTATCTGGTCTGACAAAGGCACTGCAGGATCGATAAAAAAAACGGAGTTATCAGCTGGATAAACAATCTCTGCAATACCATTCCCGGTAGAAGTCATACCAGATCTATTTTTCAATACCAGCCATGATCTGTACTCCTCCGGATAGATTGTCAAAATTGCTTTATTTTCCGACCCGCTATCAGGACCTAAAATATGCCAGTTAGAGATTTCCGGCATTTCGTTAACAGGAAGAAATTCCAGATATGTAGAGGGAGTGTATTTATTTGGAAGCAGTCCTGAAAGCGAACACAATCTAACTGGTGTAGAATCGGGTACAGGATCAAAAACAGAACCTGGAACATGTATCAATCCCAGCATTTCTGTAACAATAGCCGCCGGTAATGATGATCCGGTTCTTCCAATTACAGTATTTCCGGCAAAGTCACCCATCCATATACCAACTGTATACTCCGGTGTTGCACCAAGAGCCCAGATATTCTGGAACTGATTTGATGTACCGGTTTTGAACATTGCATCAAAACCGGTGTCCATTATGCTGTCTGCACCAAATCCCGGGAAACGGCTGTTATTATCCATTAAAATATTACGGATAATTCCCGCAGTATATGGTTTCATCACCTCATTACTGATGCCACCCTTCCTTTTATATGCAGTATTATCTGAACTGCCGGTAGATAATGAATTTAAAAAAGGAGTAACAGAGAGAAACAGACCACCCCCTGGGAAAATTGAAAAGGCCCTGGTCAGCTCCATAAGGGAAACTTCTGCATTTCCCAAAGCTAATCCTGTTCCTACATATTCCCTTTGTCTCCGGATACTGTCAAATCCAAAACTGATAAGATAATCTGTAAAATTCAGGACCCCAAGACGATTAATCATATATACAGCAGGAACATTCATAGAAGACGCAAGCGCAACCCTAAGCAGTACCGGACCATGAAATGATCTGTCAAAATTCATAGGGAGATAAGCTTCAGGGCCCCCAAGCTGCTGAGGAATATCCGGGAGAACTGAATTAGGTCTGAATCCTTCTTCTACAGCCAGAGCATACAGGAAGGGTTTTAGGGTAGATCCCGGCTGATTAAGTATCTGCACACCATCAATCTGTCCACTGTTCACCTCGTCACGAAAATTAGCCGACCCGACATAGGCCAGTATCTCTCCTCCAATATTATCAATTATTAATCCTGCTCCATTTGTTATTCTGCTGTCAGTAGAAATGGAAAGATAATAATTGATCCTGTTTTCCAGGATTCCATTTAAATGTGAATCTATGGTTGTGTCGAGTCTCCATGTTCTTTGGCCCGATTCTATTTGTCCTTCTGTATAAAGAGAAAAATGAGGGGTAATATCCGGCCAGATAAGACCCCTTTTTTTATCAAGTATTTTCCTTAAACTATCAGCAATATCCTTAATATCAGTCATATTTTGTTTGCCGGATATATCTGTATTTAAAGCAAACTCTGCAGCAGCACTAATTGCAGATTCCTTATTCTGTAAGGGATTTAGAGAAGCCGGGCTCCTTGGAATTACTGCCAGTAACACTGAGCTTTCCGTATTCATAGAGAACAACTCTCTTTCAAGAAACTTCAGGGATGCAGCGGCCACACCCTCTGTCTGAAAAGAAAAAGGGATATTATTCAGCCACAGTTCCAGAATTTTTTGTTTGCTTAACCTGCTTTCAAGACGCACTGCATCGAAAATCTCTCTTATTTTACCACCGTAACCTTTTCCCCTCCCGGAGACAATTCTCGCAAGCTGCATTGAAATTGTAGAAGCTCCGGATACTATTCTACCTGCAGATTTATTCTGGTAAAATGCCCGGATCACAGCTAAAGGATCTACTCCGGGATGGAGATAAAATCTGGAATCCTCTGCAGCAAGAAAAACTCTTTGTACTACATTTGGTATATCATCCAGATTCCGATAAATTCTGCGTAAACCTTCTTTTAGGGGTGTAACCTTAAGAAGGACTCCATTTCTATCATAGATTTCAAGGCTGTACTCCTGTCTTATAAAACTATCGAGTTCCGGATATGGTAAAAATCTCAGGATCAGCCAGGCTGCCGACAGTAGCAGAAGGCTGCCTGCCCATCCTGTATATAAAAACCTATTTCTCATCAATGATTACAAGCCTGCCTGCTGTGCGCCCGAAAATTTCCGGCTCGTACATACACTCTGCCTGGATCGGAGGAGTTGGATAAACACCGGGTCGTATAGCCCTGAAATAAAACTCTAAGTCCCTCTTTCCACTTTCAAAACTATCAAAAAAGTACTGAACCTCGTTATCCCGAATCTCCTTGCGGGGCGGATTATACCAATAATTATCATAGGTATTTTCTTTTTCTCCATAGATGGCAGTTGTAACAAAGGATGCATCCAGAATTCTTGCGCCTGAAGGAACAGGAACCCGTATAGACAGATACTCCCTCTCCCTGTGGCTGGATACAACAATTTTCTGTATATAGGTTTTTCCTGCAGTTAGTTTTTCTGAGTTTACAGTACGGCCATCAATATCTGTTACTGTAGTGTACAAGCCAATGCCTTCATCCCGGGGGTCGAGTATTTCTGAAGGAAGTGCATACTTCAGTGATGCAGTATAAAACAAGGTACCGGAACCAATCTTTTCGATACCTAAAGGAAGGTTTGTATCTCTCTTCAGACTTTTAAGAGGTAGTTCTGTAAAATTAAAAATAGCTTCCACACCTGGTTGATTTTTATTCTGAAAAGAAGCAGAAATCAGGTTTGTATCTGCAATATCTACTGATACCGAAAAATCAACAGAATCACTGTCTGCCCCGGTTGATAAAGCCAACATCGCCCAGGCTGTATCTGCTGTATTGCCCCAGTAGCCGTTTCTCTTTCTTAATGAAAGAGTATTAGCAACGCGCATGACAAGTTCCCCCTGGGGATCTATTTCCTGGAGTAATATCAGAAGAAGGGATAATGTTTCCGTTTCAGATGCGTAGAAACCAGTGCTTTCGTCTGTTTCTGTAATATCAATTGTTCTTGTTCCAGGACGGATAAATTTTCTTATTCTGTCAAGACATAGATTCGCTCTTTTATCATCTTTAATCTCTGTAAAAGCAAGCCCCAGCATGGCATAAGCGGTTAAACCAGGCTCGTCTCCTCTATCGACCCCTCTATTTAAAAGGTCTACCGCGCCTGAAATTGTTTGCCCATTAAGGGCCGATACATAGTATCTGAAAGCCATCAGGTAATCAGATTGACGAACCCATTCATCCGGATTATTTATAAATTTAAGAAGTTTATCTATATCAGGTTGTGTATCAGATTTTATCCCGGTTTCTTTTACCAGATAAAGGAGATGTGCTACCCGCAGGGAGATATAATAGGAAGATCTGTAACCTGCCTCAGGCCAGAAAGGGATTCCTCCATCATTGTTCTGATACTTAGATATAAAAGCCAATTCACTTTTTACATATTCCTCTGAGTTTTCTCCCTGCAATAGAAGTTTTGATAATATCCTGCTGCTTCTCTGTTCAAAACAGTTGTAGGGATATTCTGACAAATATTCTGCCGCACTCTTTAACTCTCCAGCAAAACCGGGAGATAAAGTAAGAGAAAGAGATCCAATTCCGTCTTCAGCAACAGATGGGATAACCAAAGATTCTTTAACAGATCCCCGATCACTGACTGAGTTACCAATGCGCCCTGCGGTAGTAAATGTTTCTGCTACATAGGGTTTTTCTACAATTACTTCACTAAGCAGATCTTCATTCAAAATATCTGACCTAATCCGAAAGTTTACCGTGCCGCTTCCAATAGAGGAGGCACTTAAGGTAAAGTTAACCACCTGAGTCTGACCTGCACCCAGAATAATTTCTACTTTTTTATCCCCCGAAATATTCAGTAGATCTGATGCAGCGGATACAGTAATTTTTTCATCATTATCCGAGAGATTTGTAAGAAGAACTCCGGAAATGGCAGTATCTCTGAATCTAAGCTTACCAGGAAGAAGAGATAATACATTTATTGGGTTTCCCGCAATAAGCTCCCCCTCCTCTATCCCGAACTTATTATCCTTTACTCCAATAGCTGTAAAACGGTAGGTAGTTAAACTATCCGGTAGTGTAAAGTGAAGAAAGGCTTCCCCACGTGAATTTGTTATTAAATAGGGTTCGAATACTGCTGTGGGGTTGAAATCATCACGTCTCTCTATTTTACCCCCCTCTGAGTCTCCCCCCTGTAGATCCTTAACTTCATATGTAACAGGATCTATTAATAGGGACCGTGAATCTGCACCTCTTGTACCCAGTGGGAATTTATCTTTTGAATAGAAAAATCTTACAGGATCCGGCACATGATAGTTGATAAGATCAAGCACACCCCTGTCTACAGCCATGAATGTAATCTCTGCACCGGGCAGGGCATCTCCATTAAAACTTGTCCTGATAGTCATCTCGACTTCATCCCCGGGATTATAGGATGATTTATCTGTCTCCACAGCAATATCAAAGGTCCGTGATGCAGTATCTATATTTAGAGCAGTAATTCCAAAATAGCCCCTGGGTTTATCCATGTCCGGTTCAAAATAACTGTGCTTCGGAGGCCTTGTTCTTTTTGACCAGGACGAAACCGCGACATATACTACCGGAACATAGTCCTCCTCTATAGGGATACCTATTACCTGAGCTCCACCCTCCAGATGTACAATTCTTTCATCAAAAATTCCTTCTCTTTCTATAGTAATCAGATACTCCCCTTCCGGAAGTGGGGATTTTATAATGAGTTTGGCCGTCTCCCCAGGTTTGTATACAGGCTTATCTGCCTCAAGGTTTATATCCTGGGTGTCCTCTCTTCCCCAGCGTATCCAGTCTCCTCCGGTGGAATAGAACGGGAGATTTGTGATTACATCTCTTCCCTTTAAATCTTTTGTCTGCAGCCGTATAAAATATGAACCACTCTTTAATGGAGAAATCTCAATACTTCCTCCTGTGGAATCAGAATTAATAGACCTACTGGTTTCAATCTCTTCCATTTCCTCATAGCTGGTATTTATTCTACCACCGATTCCCTGCTGATTCACCATTTTCCAGGTTCTATGGATCAACTCCATATTAATTTTACTGCTTCTGTCTATAGCTGTACTTTGAACTGGATTTCCAGAGGGATCCACCAGAGCAAAATCAATTATTGCAGATTCACCTTTTTCAACAAAACGTGACCAGCCTGTGGTGCGAAGTTTCATTCCAATATAAAATGAGGAAGGATGCACCAAAGAAGAAAGCCGTGCTGCTACCTCCTGATTACTCTCATCCTGAACTCTTACTTCCACAGAATAGATGTATGGAAGCCCCTTTATACCTTCCGGTGTAGGTTTCTGTTTTACGATAGCTTTTCCGTCGGGACCTAATGTTCCATCTCCGATAGTAAGAAGGTATCTCTGATCCCAACCACCTGGGCCAAAGTTCCAGTCTTCCCATAAGAAATTATCCGGTTTAAAAAAGGCAGGAGTTTTTGTCCATGCATAGCTGTAAGCTGCACCTTCCAAAACTCCTCCTGAAAGATAAGAAGAGAAAAGAGTAAAGTTAAGGTCTCTTTCAGAAAACTGAATCATATCAGGTTTGTGTAAATTAACAGAAAATGATAAACGCTCAAAATTAGCTACCTGAAAAGATTGTTGACAGGAACCTCCGTTTCTGGTGTAATAAAGGGTATAATACCCGGGAGGAAGATCATCTGCTAATTTAAAACTACCATAGAACCCACCGGAATCGGATGTAACACCTTTTTCTTCATCCAGAATTTTACCACGGTAGGATGGTTCCTTCAGCTTGATAGTATATGGTCCTGTAAAAGATGAGTATTCTCCCAAATGCAAATTTCGATCTATTCCTCTGAATGTTACAGTTTCTCCAGGACGATACAACCCCCTGTCTGTAAATAAAAATGTTTCCATGGCTGGTTGTTGAATAGCCAAAGGGGTTTCAACATTATAGATACCCATGTGCCATATATTATGACTGTTATTTGGTATAAACTCTATTGAATCAATATCAGTGTCAACTTTAAAACGCAGATGATCTTTCCAACGATTATCTTTATCCGAAAAATATCTGCTGTATTCCCCATCCTCCAGATAGAATAGAGCAAGACCGGTTTCATCACTGGTAATCTGCTTAACTATTTCTCTGTCACGCATAAGAGATACTTCAGCACCCGGGACACCCTCACCGGAAGACAATCTGGAAACCAGGACAACAATCCTGTTATAACCATATCTGGTTGTCAGAGCAAGATCAGTAACCTGCAGCTGAAGATCCCGTCTGCCCCACTCAGGTCGTTTTCCGTCTTCTCCGGGTTCTTCAAAATTCCAGGAAAATCCCACCCAACCAGTTCCGGCACTGCTTAACCAGGGAGACAAATCCTTCACTTCAAAATGACGGATATTCTTTTCTATTCCTGTAAAATTATAGGGGACAAGTTCATCAGAGTTAAAACTTCTATAAGGATCAGAAATTGAATCTACTTTCCAGTCACCGTCAAATACATTCTGAAATTCATAGACTATTTTGGGAGTAAACGAAGATTCCAACATAAGGGATCCAAGATTTGGAAACCATGAATAGCTGACAGCTTCCGGTATGTCAACATTCACAGTCTGTGTTTTATTTAACTTTCTTCCATATATATCAGTAATCGCAGATGATAGTATGAAAGCATAGCTTTTATCATATTCAACAGGAAGATTAGAGATTTTTACCATGTTGTTCCAGATTGTAATATTTGAAGCCTCAACAGGAAGGTCGGGAAGAGATGTAATATAATTATTGATATTTTTTTCCTCAACAGAATGAGAAAATTCAAAAAACACAGGATTGGAATCACCCCGGGCACTCCCTGGAAAAGAATATGATCTGGAAGAGACCCCGACAAAAATAAAGGGACTTATAGTTATAAAACTCTTTTCTTCATCCCCCGGTGCCCCTATAAAGTGTGCTTCCGATCTTGCACCTTTGAGCATGCGAATATGTACAATACTCTCCTCCTCAAAACTGCCTTTAACCTCCAGAACTGCTGTCTTTAACAATTCCTCTTTTGTCATTAGTCCTTCAGTATCTATATATCTTGTAATATCAAATTCATAGTTTCTTCCGGAAGAGATTATACGCAGATATTTATCTATAATTTCCAGATTAACAGGATAATTAAAGGTGAGAGTTATTCTGGAAGCCTCAGAAACAGGTACTTCATCCAGCGGGAAGACACCACTTCGACCCGGAACAGCCGATACAAGCGAAAGATACTCAGTATGAAAGCTGAATCCATTTCGTCCGGAAAGGTGTTTACCCCCAAGAGACATAAGCTTATCGCTGATACTAATATTGTATATTTGCTGAGGCAGACCTTTTTCAGAGGAATCAAAGCTTAAGAGCTTTGTACCATACCATCTGAACACCCCTTTCAAAGGAGGATCAATATTAAGTATGGGGCTGGTATCTGATGGTTTTCCAGGCATACTTAAAGGCACAACAGGTTGAGAAAAGAGTACCCAGATCGATGGATATTCCATCTCTGTGGGGAGTTCTCCATCAGGACCAAAAGAGCTTATTATTAATGGTTCGTCTGATTCATAAATGGATGTTTCTGCAACATTGGAAGGCCCTTCAGGATAATATTGAACAGGAAGATCTGCCAACAATGTAAGCAGATCATCACTATTATCTTCACCTGAAACACTGGAATTTCTTATACCACTTGAAGCAGGATCAGATACACCGGAAACTTCACCATCCCTTTTGCAGCCGGTAAAACTGATAGGCAGTACCAGAAATGATACCAGGAGAAGAGAAAAGAGGATTTTTTTCATAATATCTGTCATAAACTACCTCAAAAAGACCTTTAGAACCTTGAAAGTCCGTTTTTATTTCTTATTGTATTTTTTACATGTCTTTTAAAAGATTAGCAAATGGATTATACGTATCAGATTCTACTTTCAGATACTTTTCAATATTTTCATCTTCCTCTGTTGATGAAACCTGTTTCAAAGATATTCTTTTTTTCAGGGTATCTATACTATTAATTTGGACAGTAAGACTTTGTCCCTTCTTTAAAATATCCCCCGGGTTATTATCCCTGGTATCCGTTTTTAGGTCGGAGATATGGATAAGCCCGTCCAATCCAGGTTCCAGGGAAACAAAGGCACCAAAATTTGTAATTCGGACAACTTCTCCTGTATGCTTTGTACCGCTTTTATATTTTATAGAAGCTTCATCCCAGGGATCTGAAAGCAGAGCCTTCATGCTTAGAGTTATACGCTCATTTTTCCAGTCAAGTTTAATAATAGAAGCCTCAACTTCCTGTCCTGGTGATAGTACTTTATTAATATCATCCACACGACTTCTGCTGATTTCTGAGATTGGAAGCAGGGCCTGTATTCCGTCTATATCTATAAAAGCACCAAAATCCTGAACTGATTTTATTGAGCATTTGATAACCATATTTTCCTGTAATGTTTTTTTCAGGTTTTCTATTTTCTTTTTCCGTTCTTCTTCCAAAATAACTCTGTTTGAAACAAGGATATTACGCCCATTCTCACTATACTCAATAATTTTAAAAGTAAGATGTTTTCCAATATAAACTTCTGGGTTTTCTATCCGTTTTTGGCCCATTTGGGAATATGGACAGAAAGCCCGGGATTCACCAATTTTAATTTCAAACCCGCCTTTAATCTCTTTACTGGCAATACCTTCAATAGGAATTCCGCTTTCAAAGGCATTTTCCAATACAGCCTTACCAGCTTTGTCCCCACTAATTCTTGTTGTAAAATGCATTTCTCCATTTTTTGAAGAAAGAAAAAATGCCTTTATTTTATCCCCCTCCTTAACGGAGAGCTTCCCTTCTTTATCAGTCAGTTCTTCTCTATCAAGCAGCCCTTCACTCTTACCACTCAATTGCAGGAAAATAGTGTCTCCTGAAATTGAAACTATTGTAGTTTCTATTAATTGCCCAGGCTCCAGGGAATCCATTTCAGTAAAACTATTTTCAAAAAGAGTTGCAAAATTGTCTTCATTTTTTACAGAATTATTATTATTCATTTCTTTATTTACTCCAAAATTTAAAATACTATGATTACAAGTCCGTATTATATCAGAAAAAACTGCTTCATTATATTGATCAATTACTCTTAGATACAAGTTTAGCACCAAAAGCTATAAAAATAATGCCGGCAAAACCTTCTACCTTTTTTTGTATACTCTTAAAATAGCTGCCTAATTTTTCAAATGAGAATATAAAAACTATAAAGGAATACCATGTTAGTGATATTAGTACCATTAAAGTCACAATTATCATACCTATCATTATTGTTGGTTCTTTGGGTAAGGCTGATGCAAATAAACTTGTAATGAACATAGCTGTTTTAGGATTAGCAAGATTAGTTATTAATCCACTTTGCCAGTTTTTAACAAGACTTTGAGAATTTATCTTAGGATTATCTTCATTGCTGCTATGTTTGTATGATCTAACTATCAACTTTATTCCAAGATAGAATAGGTAGCTGCCTCCTGCTACTTTTAAAGTGATGTAAATCCAGGGTGCTATGACAAATAGATATGCAATACCAAAATAACCTGCAATTGACCAGATAATTGTTCCGGTGCAAGTCCCCAAAACGACGAATATTCCAGCCAGACGCGAATTCATTGCTGATGTTTGAGCTGTAATGAAAAAGTTAGGTCCGGGGGTAATAACGGCAATACTCCAAATGGATATCACAGTTAAAAGTGTAAATGTCAAATTCATACTTATTTATCCTTTAAAATTGTCTGATGAAATTCCTCGTAAAAATCACATTTATCTATGACAATATATTCAATAATTATATTTTTGTCTTGTAGAATCTATGTATAATAGCACTTTTTTTGTATTTTGAAGTTAAAATATAAGATCCGCTATATTCACAAAGAGAGAGTATTAAATTCACTTCACTTTATGAACCGAAAAGATTGGAGATGTTTCCGAGGGACATCGTGGTAGAGCTGCCGGTTACCCGGCAGACCCCACACAGATCCCGGCGTGTGATATTACCGATACCTAAGCTCCTCAGAAATACTCGCTTCCGCATTAGTAGAAACACACCTTCTTCACCACTCGGCGACCACCTTTTTCGATACACTGCTGAGCATGAAACGCAGTAATTTTAGTTAAATCTTCATTTTCTAATATAGAGTAAGATATTATGTTCTCCACTTGAACACAGTATAATATTAATATTTATGTTAAGAGGTCCATTATACCTACCAACCTTCATTTATGAGGCATTTGCGATGTCTCTGAATTCGACTTGTTTTGTACCTTATCTTGTGGTATAGTCAAATATTATACAGAATCTGAAAGGGAGGAATGTAATGGAATACACCGGAACAGAAAAGAGAGTTAGGGAAAGACGAATTCATCAAAGACGGAATGAAAAATCCCGTGATAATTCAGGCAGCAATGCCGATCGAAGGAAAAGTAAAAGACGCTGAATGTAATCAATAGTTTTAAACCTCACAAGAAAAAAGTAAAGCGGCACCGCTAAACAAATTGTATAATAGCATCAGTTGTAAAATGTTTTTACCGGAGGTAACTATGTATAAGATTATGCGTCTTTCAATCTGGCAGAATATTTTTCTCTGTGAATTTAACGGCCCCTGGTCAGAACGATCAGTGGTTGTTTGTTACTGTTCTTCCGGAATATTGACTGATGAAATAATTTTTACAGAGAGGGCAGCTGATTTAAAAGCTATCTGCCCCAACGGCGTTTTTTTCGTTTGGGATACTTAATATCAACTCCACCCATGAGGGCTATACCATGTATTCGTAGTGTAGGCCTGCCGGGATAGTGTTCATCTGAAACTTTTTTATCTATTCCACCCATAACAGCAAACCCTTTGACTTCTATATTAATACCTTTAGGAACTTTGATATCAAGACCGCCCATCAGGCAGAGAAATTCCACTTCCGTTACACCGGAAGGAAGAACTGCCTCTGAGAAATCCAGATCAATACCTCCCATAAGGGCAAAAACCCTGTTTCTTCTGGCTGGTTTCCATACTCCCTTTCGTTCGGCACCTCCTAAAATACCAATGAACAGCTCTTCAGATCGAATTCTTCCGGTATTCAGAGTAATATCATCAGAATTTTCCGGATCAGCGGGTATTATTGCAAGATCGGAAGTTATCCGGACAAGATCCTGAGGGAGAGATGTATTGATTGCAAGATCAAGGCGGGTTTCAAACTCCTCTACTTCAAGATAGCCATGAGCAAAATTCAACTCAAGTTTCTTTATGGTTTCTTCCCTCTGCTGTTTTATCGGTTTGTTTTCCGGATTCATCATATCTGCCATATTTCCCCTCAAATAAACATCAGGTTTGCTGACAATGATTAGTTTACAACATTTTCTTTACTTGTTTAAATGGGCGACACTGGATTTGAACCAGTGACCCCTTGCATGTCGAGCAAGTGCTCTAACCAACTGAGCTAGCCGCCCCTGTGAGAATAAATTCTTTATATTTTATAAACTACCTATTTAATACTCTGAAGCACACGTTCAAGTACCTTAACACGGTCAAGAGGTTTTACGATATAATTTTTTGCTCCAATCATCAATGCTTTTTTAACAAGATCCTGTTTTCCCAAAGCACTTACCATAATAACCTTGGCTTCCTTATCAAACTCAAGTATTTTCTCTAAAGATGATATACCATCCATCTTCGGCATAGTAATATCCATAGTTACAAAGTCTACATCAGGATATAGTTCTTTATATTTTTCAAGTCCTTCAAGACCGTCACCAGCTGTACCAACTACTTCAAATCCTTCTGATGTAAGTATCTGACTGATCTGCTTTTTTACAAACATAGAATCGTCTACTATTAAAACCTTATAAGCCTGTCCGCCATCACCCTGCCCATCAGGTTTCCTTTCATTTATGCTTGGAAAGTCCATTTTTGTTTTCATAGCACACCCCCTCCTAAGTTCTTTCTCGAACGGCTACATTAATCTCTATCTTTCCCTGCTTTGTAATTACAGGAACTATTAAAGCTTCCACTTCATTATCGGTAATCTCCATGTTTTCACCAGTAAAAATTGCAGGAGGTGTAAGATCAAAAGTAAAACCAAGATCATGAAGTTTAGTAACTGCCTGTGCAGTAATCATATTAGCAAGTTCTGTAATTGTTGCTTTACCTAAATCATCCAATGTAGTTAACGTCTCATCATTCATCTCGGAAGCAATTGCAATAGCTGTTTCCATGGTCATGTCAAAGAGAACCCTCCCCTCAACATTACCTGCCAGACCTACAAAAGCGGCGACACCCATAACAGCCTGTGAAGTTGACTTTAAATACAATTCACCACGCTGGACTTCATCCCCCAAGACCTCTTTTAATATATCAAATGCTGCTTCTACAAACGGATTGATATACTCAACTCTCATATAGAACTCCTTAGTTTAAACTTTCTTGCGATACGCTGTATTATTAGCACTTTTTATTACCTTCCAGTCGTCACTGACAAGCTCTTCATTCTCTCCGATTATCAGGAGACCACCAGGTTTCAATTTTTCCTGAAATTCGGCAATCATACGTAATTGATCACTGTATCCAAGGAATGACAAAACATCCCTTGCTACAATAATATCCACTTCCGGAAATGTATTTGGGTGTGTTATATCATGATACTCAAATAATATAATATCTTTTATTTTCTGATTAAACTGATGCCTGGTATTAACTGCCACAATATGTTTATCCATATATTCCGGCAAACTCTGTTTATCAGGAACAAGGTTAGGAGCATTTGAAATAGCCATAAGATCTTTATCATTAGCCCATATTTTTATACTGGCATCACTGAATTCCTCCGATAATAAAGCGGCAATAGAATAAGTTTCATATCCTTTCCCGCAACCCGGGTTCCAAACCCTGATAGTACCGCCATAACTATTATCAAACAAAGAAGAAACTACATTTCTATACTCTTTACTCCAAAACCTGCCTGTATCTGTAGAATAAAACACTGAAAGGAATTCTGCCGAATCTGCCTCTGAATGTAGTTGCAGAACCTCAGAACTGCTTCCTTTAATTTTTTTCCATTCTTCGAATCTCTTATCAACCCATCTATTGTTAAGATCTGTTACATTATATTTACTAAAGGTACGTAAAGTTTCTGCTATGAATCCCATGTTAAACTCTTCAGTCTTGTTTTCTGTATACCGCTCTGCAGCTGTATATCCTGCTGAAACCACTGGAGCAACATCAGCTTCCTGACCAAAAATGGATTCTACATCCAGAATAATATATAATCGTTCATCCTTCTCTACTACACCCTGAATAAATTTTATATTTATATCTCCAAATATGGGGTGTGGAGGTTGAATTGTCTGCGAAGAGATTCCAACAACCTTGTCAATTGAATCTACAATAACACCAATAAGATAATCATCAAGGCGTAAAATTATAATTTCATCAGGCTGCCCGCGATCTGATTGGACAGTAGGAAGATTAAACATTGTTCGAAGATCAATAATAGAAATTATATCTCCTCTTAGATTATATACGCCCTTTACATAGGGTAAAGAATTAGGAACATATGTGAAACGATTTGCCTTCGATATCTCCCTGACTTTCATTATATCGATACTGTAGTCCTTGCCTGCCAGAGAAAAGGCTACCATTTTGAAATCAATATTTTCAACAACAGCAGTTATTGTACTATCACTCACAGCATTCATCACTATATCTCTCCCTACATTATCGAAGCTGAGCGTCTTCTGCGGTTTTCTATTTCCTGCTTCAATCCAAGATCAAGTAATTGATTGACATCTATAATCAGGGCAACAATACCATCACCCAGTATAGTTGCACCTGCTACCCCTGGTGAACTTGTATATCTATCCCGTAAAGGTTTAATTACGACATCCTCCTCACCAATCAATGAATCAACCATCAAACCCATTTTCTTATCACCACTACCTACAATGACAACAAAATTGTATTCACCACTGGATTCAGTAGGAATATTAAACAATCTATTTAAACGAATTAGAGAAATAACATCCTCTCTAACATTAATAACTTCATAACCATCAATCATTTTAATATCAGATGGTTTAATTCTATGACTGTCAATAACAGATGTAATAGGTATAGCATAGATTTCAGAGCCAATACGAACAAGAAGAGCCTGAATAATTGCAAGAGTAAGAGGTATTTTAATTGTTAACCTGCTTCCTTTACCCGGTTCCGACCATACATTGACATTACCATTCAGTTTTTCGATTTTACGTTTTACAACATCAAGGCCTACACCTCTTCCGGAAATATTTGAAACCTGACTGGCAGTAGAAAAACCGGCTTCAAAAATAAGGTTAAAAGCTTCTACATCTGAAAGAACTTTATTGGGATGGATAATGCCCCTATCTACAGCCTTTGCACGAACAGTTTCGACATCTATCCCTTTTCCGTCATCCTCTATGTCGATAATTATCATACTGCCTTCATTTCTGGCACGAAGGGTTACTAAACCCTCAGCAGCTTTACCCGCTTTAAGTCTGTCTTCAGGGATTTCTATCCCATGATCAACTGAATTTCTTACACAATGAATTAGAGGATCAAGAAGATCTTCAATAACTGATTTGTCCAACTCAGTTTCTTCACCAACAATTTTAAGTTTAATTTTCTTTTCCAAAGATTTTGATGCATCCCTGACAAGCCGTGGAAACCGTGAAAAAATCTGGCTAATAGGTACCATTCTAATCTGCATGACTCCTTCCTGGAGTTCACTCGTAGTCCGGGCCAGATTTTGAGACGTACTTCGAAATTTTACAATTGTACTTTTAAGTTTTCCCTGAGAGCTATCAAAAATTGTAAATAACTCTGCAAACCGCTCATTTATTTCTGCTTTGACTTCCTTTATTGTATGCCCATCCTGAGCTTTTTCTATATACTCCGGCAGAGATTCAATAAGATTTTTCAGACTCTCCTTATAACGACGATCCTGCTCATTCAGGTTGACCTCTACTTCTGAAAAATCATTTCCTATCTGATTTAGAGTTGCTTTAGTTATAACAGTTTCACTAACAAGGTTAAGCAGATTATCAATTCTCCTGCTGTCTACCCTTAAAACTGAACCTGTACTTTTACTTTTCCTTATTTTTTTATCTTTTTCCCCGGATACATCCGGCTTCTCATCTGAAGCCTCAGGTGCTTTTTCCTGTTTCGGTTTTTCAACAATCTCCGGAGCCCTGTCATCTACAACAGAATCTGATTGTGTGCCTCCCATTGGAAAAGATTTCAGCAATGTTATTGAGCTGTCCGTAACAACACCAGGTATATTAAGTTTGGAAGAAATTTGATCCACGTTCTGAGATGTGGCAAGATAATAGACAATCTCAAGATGAAAAATATCTTCATACAGTTCTTCAAAATCAGGAATAGTTTTCAAAACCACGCCGGAACCTTTCAAACCTGCAAAAACCTGTATACCACCAATCGAATTCATAGGATGATCTTCATTAAAGATTACTTTAATTTCGTAAACTTTCTCACCATCTTCTGCAGTTTCCAGTAATTCAAGTATCTCATGTTCTGAAAGACCGGATTTATCTGAAACAGCACTTTCTTTGTTATTTTCAGTTTTTGAAGCAGGAATTTCTGTTTCACTTTCCTGTATACCCTGTCCACCCAGCAAATCTTTTAGAGAGTCTGTTATTTCTGAAATATCCTCTTCGTAAACCTGACCTTCTGCACGAAGACGCAACATCTCCTTAATCAAATCTATAGCCTCAAGAAGCACATCTACAACCGAAGGCAAAACCTTTATCTTTCCTCCGCGTATCTCATCAAGAACATCTTCAACTATATGGGTAAAATCAGCCAGTTCATTCATCTGAACAGTAGCTGAAGCACCTTTTAGAGTATGTGCTGCTCTGAATATTTCGTCTACAGCATCCATATTCTCCGAATTGTTTTCCAGAACAAGTATATTCTGTTCAAAAAGATCTATCTGCATCTCTGCTTCAACATAAAAGTCTTTTAATAATTCTTCGTTATTGGGGTCTAAATAATCACTCATCTTGATAATAATCATCATACATTGAAGGGTGAAAGTCAAGTATGATTTTTAAAATATTAAATCAAAACTTTCAGTGTAATTCCCGATAATATCAACAGATACAAAAAGTAACTTTGATTTTTCGTTAATTTTGGTATAAAATAGACTAAGAGGAGTTTTCAATGAGTTTTACTATAAAAAAGTATTGTTCTGTTCTTATTTTTCTAATATTAATTTCGTCATTTCACCTCTATGCAGCTGATCTGGATGTTCCTAATATGGAATTAATAACCAGATCAAGCTTCGACACAGGTATACCGGTACTTTTAACCAGAGGGAAAGTCGATCTTAGAATGAATGGCGGTTACAAACTGGGAGGAAGTTTAACCCTCGGCTTTGACAGTGCAGACCTGGGATACTCCAGTGCAGATATTGATGACTATGATAATAATGCTCAGGATCTGGCAACCTATTTATCAAATCAGACATATCTTCAGTTTCAATCAGCAGAAATAATTATCAGGAACCTGTTTTCATCTCCAACCGATCTGACATATTTTACCGGAGCAACGGATGTTCTATGCTCAGGAGCTGAATTCCCTGATCTTTTTGGTTCTGTTTCTGTAGCAACGAGATACAAAGGGTATCTATACTTTCCGGAAAATGAATTTAACGGCATTCACAGGATAAACGGAACCGGTCTTAAAGTATCAACTACATTCGGAAGTGAAAAAAACCTTACATCGGTGTATATCTACGAGGACGGCTACCTGGGAAACAGTCATTTCTCCAGTGACATAAGAACTCTTTTTAGCTTTGATAAAATTAAGCTGGAAGGTTTCCTGGGTGCAAGCTTCCCGGCAGCCAGTGCTGGCTTATATAGAGGCGGATGTCTTTTCTATTACAGCCCTGGAACAGCAGGTGAATTCTTTGCCCAGATCGGTGTACCACAATGGGATCCGGGAAAAACCTTTGATATTGACAGGTTATTTTTCCTGTTTGAACCGAGAATAAAGTTGAATCCCTTAACCATTATTCTTACCCTTTTCTGGCATCCTGGATATTATCTTCAGGACGCGACAATAGATTCCGGATCTTCTGATATTCATATAAATTTTATGCTGGGTGACCCTGAAAAAAGTACTTTTTCAGGTGGGCTTGAAGGTAGTACAACTTTTAACCCTTCAGCACTAACCGACCAGTTTGGAGTGATTGTCTCTCCATATATAAGTGCCGTAACTTCAGGAGTTATCTGGAATATAATGTTAAACACTACACTGTTACCATATTCGCTAAATGATATGTTTGAAGGTATTATCAGTGTTAAAGCGGAGTTTTAAATGAAAAAATCAATACTTATTATACTATTTATTATCACATTCCTGATACCTGCTGCAGGTATGGAGATCTCAACACTTTTTCATATAAGTGATATTTCGTTTAATAAGAGTGACACTGCTCCGGTTTCTGATTTTTCAGGTACTTATTATCCCTGGGGCATAAGTATTTTCGGCAGTGATGAAATTAATGATGATATGTCCCTGAAAGTCGGTGTACTTTATGATCCAATATTGCGATATACAACTTATACACTGTTTGAATATCAGCATAGTTTCTTCAAACTGGGGGTGGGACCATTCTTCGGTCTGTTTAATACAAATGAAACAATTCTTAAATCAGGAATATCAACATCAGTACGGGTAGAACTACCGGGTATAATGTTTGCCTCCTTAAAAGCAGACAGCTCAATAGGCTCCCGTTTTGTTAAGGTCGGCGATTATCTACAGGAGTTCAATGAAATTTCTGTTGGATATTATATTCCAAATGCAATTTGCTCTTTAAATCTTACCTCAAAAACTTTTGTTACAAAACAGGGGACAACTCTGGAAGTTAATGACAGTTTTACTGAATATGCATTTAAGGTGGACATTTTTCAGAAAAATGTTGCTTTCCGTGCTCTTTTCTCTTTTGCTTATCAAACACTGACACGTACTTATTTGGATACTGCTGCATCACAAACTAATGAAAATACACTTAATTCATTGATCCTCGGAACAGATTTTACATTTAAGATAGCCAATGGTATCGATCTGATAACAAATATGGAAAGTAATATCTATTCCTTTGGATATAATGATGATACAGCTCTTACTCTTGCTACAGAATTACCTGGAGTTTTCCTGTTCCGGTTAACAACAGGTGTCAGTATTGATCTGGATGTATTTAGAAAATAAAGGCCCCCGTAGAGACGCACGGCTGTGGGTCTCTACGAACTGAATCGCACCACCAAAACCATCGATATGGTATACCATGAATGTAAGGGCAAAAGATTTTTTGCCCCAACAAAATACCCTCCTGTTAAGGAGGGTAGTAAACCTTTACATTTTAACTGTAATGAAATATTACTCGTCTACTGTTTCTTCTCTATGAAGCAGTTTTTCTTCAAGAGCTCTTAATACCTGCATTTCACCAAGCCTGTTCCACTCAGAAGTTCTTCGTGCTTCTTCTCTTTTACCCAGAATGCCCCAGAGAGCTTCGTTATCAATATCATCAACACCTGGAAGAATCGCAAAATCATATGTCAGTTTAACATCTTTAATATATGTTATTATATCTCCACCATCCTGAGCTGCATCTTTATAGATGATAAAACCCAACAGTTGTCTCATAGGTGTTGTTCTTGGGTACAGAGGAAACTTTGTAAGCTCTCTATTCCTGACATCATCTATATAGGCAGGGTTTTTCCACCCAAGATCTCTCCATCCTTTGAAGTCCAGATAACCGAGAAATACATTTCTTTCCCTTCCATCCTGATCCTTAAGAATAATACCAAGACCATTTGTAAAGTTACTGCCATAAACATTTACATTGATGTTCTTAATAGCACCTACGTTTTTGACAACACCATATCCATTGAACTTACTGCCTGTTGCATCATTCTCATCTTTCTGCATATATGCAGGGATCTTGAATGGAGGCTCTATTATAGCATAGGCGTTAAATGGATCTTCAGGGAAATGTACCCTTATACCCATGACCGTATCACCACCATACTTTATAGCATCAGCCTTTACAGGGGCTTCCATAGTATAAGATAGTTTTTGGTTAATAACTGTTCTGGCAGAAGAATTAAGGACAACAGCCCATTTTTCAATTGCCAAAGAGGTTACCATCAACTTTTTTTCCTCATCTGTGTAGCCTACGCCAGCCTTTCCAGAAAAATCTACAGTCGTGGCACTATTATTGTGGTACTCATCTCCATCATCTGCAGTCAGAGTAGAGAAATCGATAAGAACCGACTCTACAGCAGAAACCGAAAAACTAACCGCAATAAGCATAATAATAAGAAGAATTCCGAACCGTTTCATCCATTGCTCCTTTAAAAACCATTTTCAATAAGTAACTAAAATTATACGCAATGATTTTTTTTTGTCAACAATTTTTCTTTTTTTTTAGGCACTTCGCCCATTTAATGACAATTTTCTTTCAACTATAGAGTTTGTCCATCTACTGAAAGTGTTATTTTCTCTAAAAAAGGGAAATTATACATAATATTCCGCTTTATCAGCTCTGTCATTTTTTCTGCAACAATATTAAAACCATCATCAAAAACAATTAAATCTGCAGAAAAATCAACATAAAGTAAGGATTTATTCCGTAATAGAAGATTTTGAAGCTTTGTTTTCTCAGGAACAGCCCGCAGATGATCAATTTTACAGGGGCCCAGAATAAGTTCTTTTATAAGTAATTCTACATCGTCCTCTACATTATTTTGCTTGGGAATACGTCTCATCTCTCCGGAAAAACCGCTTCTGTCAGGGAAAAAAAGTACTCTTCTTACAAGCTTATCATTAAAAAAATATACAGAAATGGATACAACAAAGGTCAATACCAATGTTGATATCAGTATAACAGATGTTTTTTCCAATTTAACTATCATATATCAATCCCCGAGAGAATATTGCATTTCAAAATGATTAATAAAACCACTTATACCATTATAGATCCCTTCACTGATTTTCTTCAAGTATCTCTTATCACCTAATATCACGGCTTCTTCCTGATTAGTAATAAATCCCAGCTCTACCAGTACAGCAGGCATCTTTGCATTACGAACAACAAACCATGATTCTTCTTTCAATCCCCGATCTGCAATAAAACTACCCACAGACTGATTAAGACCTTTCTGTATACTTTGAGCAAGAAGAATACTTTCTACCGTAATCTCCTCTTCCAGCATCGTATTCAATATGGGTACTACATCACTGGGTTCACTATCCAGAATACTTTGATTCAGTAATTCTCTTCTATACTCCGGAGGGAGATACCATACCTCAAATCCTTTGGCCTTTGAGTTCAGAGATGCATTTGCATGCACAGAGACAAATATAATGGACTCATTATCCTTTAATACAATCTTATTGGCAATTTCGGTACGCTGTTCAAGGGTAATAAATTCATCTACAGATCTTGTTAAAATTATTTCTTTATCACGATATATTTTTTTTAATTTATCTGCAACATCTTTGGCCACTGACAGTACAATATCCTTTTCCCTGAGTTGTATCTGATTTTCGCCATCATTGTAGCTTCCTATTGCTCCCGGATCCTTACCCCCATGCCCCGGATCAATAATAATGGCCTTTATTCTCATTAAATCAGGTAAAATCGGTTTGGGACCCAAAATATCGTAAATAAAAGCTGCAGCTTTGTTTGAAAATAAAACAGCTCCATTATCTCCCCTCTTTACATCCATATTTTCAGATTTTTCAGAATAATTGATTAAAAGAAATGGAATATCAGGTTTAAATATCACTGATTGCCCGAACAGAGTGAGTTCACCATATGATCTATATGGATTCCATCTTAGCTCTGCACCTGTTTTATCTATAATAGTATTCAGGGAGGTCATATTATCCATCGGCTCCTCTCCATAGATAAATCCCGATACTAAAAGGATGATAACAGATAGTATTGTTAATATTTTTCCCATCGTGAAAACAACTCCAACAGACTCTCTTTCTCTTCTATGGTTTTTAAAATAGAATCAATAATCCAAACTCCTCCCTGAACACCGCCCTTCATAAAACAGCGATAAAAAAGTTTACCCAATACTACACCACCAAATATATTTTCAGAAGATATCACATTTACAGGAATAAAATTGATCTTTGTATCAATAATTTTTTGATATACCCTTTCCAGTACCTCGTCAAAAGCTCTGGAAATAGGTTTACCATGCCATTCATACGCATTTTCCAGATCCAACGCCGGTAAACCAAGAATATTTATTCCATTTCCAGTATTCAATTTAAATTTCAGCATATTCTCCAAAGATTTAATATTCACATCGATTTTCAGGTTAAAAGCATTTGCAACCCATGACTGAGATTTCCCGAAGAGAAACGCTTCTGTATCTGCATTACATGGTTCAAGGTGAATAAAAATATTTCTGCAGGCATCTTCTGCAGAACTTACTGCAATATCCCTATCTTTATTAACGGCAATGCAGTTTCCTGCTTTTTCTACATTATTCTCTGGAAATCTAACTTTATCACCTACTGAAACCCTTAAGAAAAGCTCTTTTAGATTTTTATTATTTTTTATTTTTTCCAATCCGATTATATCCTGTATTACACCGGGAACTGAGATAAACGCCCTCTCTGCAGTAGTTTTTGAAAAGAGAGGAGATAAATTCCCCGGATGCTGTCCAACTGCAATCTTCAAAGCTCCTTTTGTAAGCTCAACTCCGGAAGAATACGGGAATGTCCAGCCGGACATATATCCACCCGATAAACGGGCGGCAATCTCACCTATGTACGGCTTTCCTCTGCTGAATCTTATATCTCCTTTAGCGGCTCCCTTTGAAATTCCCAGAGCCCGTACACCGGCTCTAAAGGTATCAAAAATCTCTTCAGACACATTAGCATCCGTAATGGAAGGGATTGTATGGCCCATCTCAATAAAGTACGGTGGATAGTATATGTGCCTGTCTGCAAATCCGCAAATTGTTATTTCATTATTATAGATCAATGCATCGATGCTGAATTCAGGCCCCTCCAGATACTCCTCAATAATAACATTACCGGATCTTGAAAACAACAATGCATCTTTAACTGCATCCTTCAGCTGATTACAGTTATCTGTTCTACGAATTCCTCTGGAACCCATATTATCAACAGGTTTTACAACCATTGGAAATTCAATACCGCTGTTTATAATTTTCTCACAATCAAGGGAAGAAACATCTCTGACAGAGGTAAACAAAGGGGAAGATATACCATGCTTTCTAAAAGCATCACGCATTTTTACCTTATTACTTGCATTAATTGCTGCTTCAATACTTATCCCCGGAAGGTCTGCAGCTTCTGCAACCCTGGCTACAGTTTCTGAAAAATCGGTCCCTGCAGTAAAAACACCATCCAATCCAGTGCTGTTTTTGTAACTAAGTGCTGCTTTTATCATCCCTTTTGAATCTTTCAGATCAATATGTTCAAAATAATCAGCATAATCTTTGCCTGGAACATCAATAATCCCATCTGCAACAATAGTTGTCCAACCCATTTCTTTTGCAATGGTAATCGCCGGAATCTGCATAGCACCACCGCCGAGAATCAAAATAGTTGTTTTAGCCATCAATATCCTTAACCTTTTCCGCATACACTTCAAAAGTATCACCTAAACTAAAGATTTTACTTATAAAGTTAACCATTTTATACCCTGATTTTGATTTAATTTTAGAAAGACCGGGAAATCTTTCTGCATGATGTCCTGTAACCTGAATTCGCTTAACCCTGAAGCCAAAACGCAGCAGCAGATCCGTCGTTATTGCCGGATTCCAGATAGAAATATGATCAGAAGGAGATTCCTTAAGGAAAAGATCAATACTCTTCCTACCAGTTATGCCGGAACTATTTGGAGTAGAAAAGGCAAATAACCCACCGGGTTTCAAAAAAGTATTTACTTTGGTCAAAATTAAATTAAGATC
>JAUVLL010000296.1 GCA_030600745.1 Spirochaetaceae bacterium
CGGTGTGGCCTTTTTTCACGATTGCATGGCGATTTGCGCACATGAAAATAGATATATTGTAGTTATTAGGCATAATAAAATGCTTAATATGAGTACAGCGCAAATAGCCGTCAATGTTTTGGGGTTACAGAGCATCCATAATTTAGGATATACTCCTTTTCATGAGTGGAAACATTATAGTATTTGCAAATCAAAAAGGTGGAGTCGGCAAAACTACCACTGCTGTTAGTGTAGGGGCTTATATTGCAGAAGAGGGGAAGCGGGTTCTTCTTGTGGATTTTGATCCTCAGGGGAATATGTCAAGCAGTGTAGGGTCAGACAAGGAAAAACCGGGTATATATGAGGTTATAACAGGAAAATTATTACTTAAAGATGTAATTCAGGAAACAACTGTCAGAAATCTTCATATTGTATCCTCCAATGTAAATTTAGCAGGGGCAAATATAGAGTTAGTAGATGCTGATAGAAGAGAGTTCTTTCTTAAGAATGCAGTACTGCAGATAGTAGATAACTGGGATTACATTCTTATAGATTGTCCTCCGTCCCTTGGATTGTTAACAATTAATGGATTAACTGCTGCACAGCAGGTGTATATACCAATGCAGTGTGAGTATTTCGCACTGGAAGGTTTGAGTATGCTTCTTGCAACAGTTAAACAGGTTCAGAAGGGATCAAATCCTGATCTGAAACTTGGTGGAATTATTTTTACAATGTATGACTCAAGAACAAGACTTGCCCATGAAGTAGTTCAGGAAGTTACCGGTTATTTTAAAGAAAAGGTTTTTAAAACAGTTATTCCAAGGAATGTAAGATTATCTGAAGCACCATCTCATTCAGTGCCTATAAACCAGTATGATATAACCTGTATTGGGGCAAAAAGTTACAAAAAGCTTGCAAGGGAGGTTTTGGATCGTGTCTAAAAGAGCTTTGGGAAAAGGACTTGAATCTCTGATTCAGCTGTATGAGGAAGAATCAGAAAATTCCTGCAATGAAGGTGTTGAAGATATTTATATAAAAGATGTTATTCCAAATCAGGATCAGCCCAGAAAAACATTTAATGAGGAAGCTTTAAAAGAGTTAGCGGATTCCATTAAGGAACAGGGTGTTATACAGCCAATAATTGTTGAGAAAAGTGGTGACAGATATATTATAATTGCCGGGGAACGGAGATTTAGAGCATCCAGGCTTGCTGGAATGGATGTAATTCCTGCACTTATAAGAGAGTATACCCGGGAGCAAAAGCTGGAGATTGCCCTTATTGAAAATATCCAGAGAGAAGACCTTAATTCCATTGAAGAGGCAAAGGCATATCTTTCACTGATAAATACTCTTGATATAAGTCAGGAGGCTGTAGCACAAAAAGTAGGTAAAAAAAGATCAACAATAGCCAATAGCCTAAGGCTGCTTAAGCTGCCGGAAGATATGCAGGAATCTCTTAAAATGGGAGCTATTTCTGCAGGGCATGCCAGAGCAATTTTGTCTGTTCTAAATCCTTCAGATATGAGAATTCTGTTTTCAAGAATTACATCAAATGGACTTTCTGTTAGAGAATCGGAACAGCAGGCCATGGGTCTTAACAATGGTGTAAGAAAGGCGAAATCCCCTCCTGTGAAGCAGGTTAATAATCCTGATCCTGAAATTAGAAGAATTGAACAGAAATTCCTGGATGTTCTGGGTACTAAGGTTACCGTTAAGGGTGGTCTTAGGAAAGGGAGGATTGAAATAGATTATTACTCCCTGGATGATCTTGAAAGGATATATGATCTTTTAGTTAAATAAAATTCCTCTACACCGGTTTAAGTTTTTTGCGCTGTATCACATTTTCTACTTAAAAAATACTTCTTATCTAATATAAGGCCAATACCTGGCGAAAAAAGCTTAGGATGCATATGCGAGCAGCAAACTTGTTTACGACCAGCACAAAAACAAGCCGATTTCATAGACATCGCAAAAGTCTCGGTATTACATCAGCTTGTCATTTTTTAAAACCTGTGGTACGTTTCATGTTTGAAAAATAATGAAATTTGGAGGGAATATGGATATATCAGAGTTTTCTGACGGGCTGTATGCAGAGATAAATACTAATAAGGGTGAAATACTCCTTAATCTTGAATATGAAAAAACACCAATGACGGTTTCTAATTTTGTAGGACTTATTGAAGGTACTCTTAACAGGGAAGAGGAAGATGAACCCTTCTACGATGGTTTGAATTTTCACAGGGTTCTGGATAATTTTATGATTCAGGGAGGATGCCCTCTCGGTACTGGTACAGGTGGTCCGGGTTATAGCTTCCCGGATGAGTTTGATGCATCACTCAGGCATGATATACCCGGTATACTTTCAATGGCTAACAGCGGACCTGCTACTAATGGTAGTCAGTTTTTTATTACCCATGTTGAGACTCCCTGGCTGGATAATAAACATACGGTTTTTGGAAAAGTAGTAGGAAATATGGATGTTGTTAATTCTATTAAGCAGGGTGACAGGATAGAATCAGTCAGAGTCCATCGAAAGGGTGCGGTCGCTGAAGCTTTTGTTGTTACCAAAGAAAGTTTTGAGGAAATGGTTGAACAGATAGGTAGTAAAGCTGCAGCTGAAGTAAAAAAAGAAGCGGGTGGTGTTATTACAGAGATTAAGAACAGATATCCTGATGCGACAATAACTAAAAGTGGTTTGCGCTATATTGTTCTTACAGAGGGTTTCGGGGATAAAAGTCCCGGTATGGGGACAAAAGTAACTGTTCATTATGCCGGGACACTGTTAAATGGTAAAGAATTTGACAGTTCTGTTAAAAGAGGTGAACCGGCAGAATTTGCCATTGGTCAGGTAATTGAAGGTTGGAATGAAGCTCTTCAGACTATGAAAAAAGGTGAAAAAAGAACTCTTATAATTCCACCGGAACTTGGTTATGGGAAAAAGGGATATCCTGGCGTTATTCCGCCAGACAGTTTTTTAATTTTTGATGTAGAGCTAATTGATTTCTAGATGTATCAAATGGTTTTTATAGCCATAGGCGGAAGTGCCGGTGCAGTGTCCAGATATCTGGTTTCAAAAGGTATTAATATGCTGTCTGTCACTATTTTCCCCTATGGTACTTTGGCTGTAAATGTTATAGGGGCATTTCTAATAGGGTTTCTTTTTTCACTTTTCAATGATCTTGTTATTTCTGTTCACTATAAATTCATGATAACAGTTGGTTTTTTGGGAGCCTTTACTACGTTCTCCACCTACTCACTGGAATCTGTAAATTTACTAATGGGCGGTGAATATAAAATTGCCGTTGTAAATATATTACTGAATAACTTTTTATCCCTTGCTGCAGTTATGGGAGGAATCTTTCTTTTCAGGCTGATTCAGCAGCAGGGAGTGTAAACAGGAGGTCCTGATGAAAACATCAGAAAAAGATGTAATTTTACGGATTTACTTTGGAGAAAGTGACCATATAAAAGGGAAGCCTCTATATGAACAGATTGTACTCAAAGCCAGAGAGCTTCATCTTGCCGGTGCTACTGTCCTCCATGGTATATTGGGATTTGGTGCAGACAGCAGGTTACATAGTTCCCGGGTATTGGCTCTCTCCAATGATCTTCCTGTAATAGTGGAAATTGTGGATTCCGAGGAGAATATTAATAAACTGCTGCCCTTCATTGATGAAAATGTTACAGAAGGTCTTGTTACTATGGAGGATGTAAAAGTTATTAAATACCGTCATGACTGATCATATTTTCAGGATTTGCAGTGTTATTAAAAACCGGTAAAAAGCAAATCTATTGCTGCGATTATTTCTGTACGCATTGGGGTTCCATTTGCGACAGTTGAACCTATCATCCCTGTCGAAATTGCTGCCATTTCAGAGATAAAGGCGATATATTCTTTATTTTTAATTTCCAGAGGAACATGAATTTTATTAATTGTTTTGTCAATAAAATCTGCTGCTTTTCGTATAGGGACTACTATTCTTGTCCCCAGTATGGAAACTGAATCAGACTGAATATCCATAAGGTAAGGGACATCGGTTTTACTTGATCTGCTGTTATTTATTGAAATATCGAACTGGGCCATTAGAATGAACGTATACCATCACTGAAAACACCACTCGCGGAGATATAATTGTTGTAATTGGATATATTTTGGCT
>JAUVLL010000326.1 GCA_030600745.1 Spirochaetaceae bacterium
CAATCATACCAAGAGCATTATCTGTATTTGCCATTTATTTCTCCTATATTTTTCTCTACGTGAACAACGACAAGACCTAATAGCCTCATATGGTTCTTCCATTAATATCAGCCAGTTTTGATTCCACAGTTTCCTTAGCTACCAGAACTTCAGATTCCTTTCCTGCTATATAAATTCTTCCATACTTTCCATAGCCGGTCACATTAATAATGTTTATATTTGCAGCTTTCTCTGCCTCATTGGCAGCATAAAAAGCATAACCCGCTGGTTCCAATTCCAAAATAAAAAGGGTATCTCCCCGAAGAACCATGTTTCCAAATCTAACCTTATTAATCAGCTGTGCATGATAATCGCTTATATTTTTAATAAGCTGACTGGTCATAATTTTAGGTTTCATCCGATCAGCTTCTGTCAGATCAAGCTCCCGTAAAATGGCTTCACCTGCCTGCCTTGTATCACCCTGATCATCAGAATGGACTTCAAGCATACCAAAAGACCGTTCTACAATCTGTATACCAGGAACAACACCAGTTGATTTTAAGGCAATGTCTGTAAGCCGGTTTATCTCAATACCAGGTGCAATTTCAACTATTGCACAGGACTGTCCACCAACAGGAAAGTATCCTTTGGATATTGTACACATATACGACGCCATCTGAAGCTGAAGAGAGTCTATAAAATTGTACGTTCTCAGATCAATTTCATTCATTACTCTGCTCCGGAATTATTAAGCGGTAAGCCTGCATCAACCGCTGAATCCGGCCGTGGAATAATATGAACAGAAATAACTTCACCAACTCTTTCCGCAGCTTTGCTTCCGGCATCCAGAGCAGCCCTAACCGCTGCAACATCTCCTCTGATTATAGCTGTGACATATCCTCCACCAGTTTCCTCATGTCCTTTTAATTCTACTTTAGCTGCCTTAACCATAGCATCTGCTGCTTCAACCATTGCAGCAAAACCACGAGTTTCTATCATTCCCAAGGCACTTCCTTGTTTATCTGCCATATTCCCTCCATTAAAAATGTTATTATTTTAACATTATTAATCAATTATACCCTCATTGAAAGAGTTGTCAAGAGGGAAAAATACTTTTATTACTTTCTTGCAATATTACAAACTCTGTGTTAAAATTTTAACACTTCCACCCGATCCTTTTGGGGCGAAGCAAGGGGATATTCAATTATGCTTTCCAAACAGGAAAAAAGGCTTAAAAGAATTATTAAAATGCTCCAATTGTCAAACCCAACCACTGTTAATAATCTCTCATCAGTTATGGATGTCTCACATATGACCATTCGCAGAGATCTGGATCTTCTGAAAGAACGAAACCTGGTTGATATTTTCCACGGTGGAGTTATCCTTAAGGATAATAATAAATGGAAAAGACAACATCCCTACTCACTCTCCTATGCAAATAAACAGATGAATCAGGAAAAAAAGAATATAGCTGCAAAGGCAGCAGCATTTGTAGAAAGCGAAGATATTATTATCATAGATACAGGATCCACTATTGAATACTTTGCCCGGTCACTTCCAGAATGTATTCCTATCACCGTAATATGCTTTACATTAAACAGTCTGATTTATGTCTCAAAACTTAAAAATGCAAATATTATCTTCCCCGGGGGATACTTCCACGAAAACACTCTTATGTTTGAAAGTAAAGAGGGAATAAAACTGATAACCAGCCATCCCGCAACAACAGCATTTATTTCCGCAAGCGGTGTCAACCTGGAAATTGGTGTGAGCTGTTCAAATAAATACGAATTCAAAACCAAAACTGAAATGATGAAAACTGCCGATAGAAAAGTTCTGCTTGTAGATTCATCCAAGTTTAACAAAGTGGAAAACACTCTTTTTGCCGAACTAACTGATTTTGATGTGTTAATCAGTGATACAGGCATACCTGATGAATACATGGATTACTGCAAAACTCATGGAATTGAACTGATCCTTGTTTAATAAATCCAACCTTTGCGGTTGCCCCCTGCACTATTAGATATTACATAGTGCGCCAGAACTTAAAGTTTGCAGCCTCAATTTCACTATGACTTGGAATTGGATAAAACATACACTCACCTTTTGCCGCAAATGTAAACCCATTCCTTAAAAGACGATATGAAATAGTGTCCATATTACTATCCAGAGCCATTCCTTTGGTCCTTTTATCCGGATGGGACATAAGCTCATGAAACCCGTCTCTAATAGTAGAAGGATGTATTGATGTAATAGGAGAAGGCTTAAAAGGATTTTTTTCAAACTCCTCAAGAAATTCAACCAGATTCATATCGAGCTGCGTATAGAACTGACTGGGAGCACTCTTACGATTATTGGGATCCGTGATATATCTTCCAAAGTTCATAGGAGTCAATCTCGACATTACCAGCATATGCATGGGAGCAATTTCGGCATATACCCTGATAAACCCTTCCTCATGCTCCTTGTGCCCACCTTTGTCAATACCTATGCAATGGCCTTCCTCTGTTGAGATATAAAGTGTTCCAATAGCAGATAGTTCCACATGCTCAAGAACTCTGTATGATGCAATAAATTTTGTTGCCTTTGGTCTGCCGTCTTTATGGGGTTGGAGATCTTTCATAATATCTTCAATGCCCAAAAAATCATTCCTGTAATCCACATCCACTTCTGTAAAAATAACCTTACCGGAATAGTGCCGGCTTGATCCGGAAGTGTAGTGTCTGGCAAACATCTCAGGATCGTATTGCGAAGCAATCAGAGACTGATTTGGATAAAGAACCATATATAATCTATTTTTATATTCCATATTACTATAACCCCCAGAAATCTTTTAGCATTGGAGCAATTACCAAAGATATAATCGCCATTAATTTTATCAATATATTCAGCGATGGACCTGCAGTATCTTTAAAAGGATCACCTACAGTATCACCAACAACAGCTGCCCTATGGGCTTCGGAACCCTTACCCTGACTGGCACCGCCTTCTATCATTTTTTTGGCATTATCCCATGCACCACCTGCATTCGACATAAAAATTGCAAGTACTACACCGGAAGCTGTGACCCCTATAAGGGTTCCTGCAAGCATTTTGGGACCACCAATAAAACCCACAAGAAGAGGGGTTACTACAGCAACTATACCAGGTAGAATCATATTCCGGAGTGCAGATGCCGTAGAAATATCAACGCATCTTTTATAATCAGGTTCTTCTGTTTCATCCAGAATACCCGGTTTTTCCCTGAACTGTCTACGTACTTCTTCTATCATCGCAAATGCGGCTTCACCCACTGCATTCATTGCCATAGAGGAAAATAGATAAGGCAGAACCGAACCCAGAAGAACACCGGAAATAACCAGAGGATTCATAAGATCAATAATTCCTACTCCAACCTGCTGTCTGAAAGCAGAGAAAAGAATAATTGCAGTAAGAGCAGCAGAACCAATTGCAAAACCCTTTCCAATTGCTGCCGTAGTATTACCTACTGC
>JAUVLL010000155.1 GCA_030600745.1 Spirochaetaceae bacterium
AAATCGGGATCAGTAACAGAGCCGGAGAGATTTAGATATCCATAAGCAGTACCATCTGTAAATTCAACAAATTCACCAATAGGAATAAGATTGATAAGAGGCAGATCTACTTCCAGATTTGTTATTGCAAGATCAATCAGATCATTAATAACATTTCCCTTAGCTTTACATCTAAAAGGCAGTGGGCCCTTTGAAATTATATTAAAACTTCCATTATCATTTATAGATCCTGAAATACTGCTTTTGGGACCACCTTTAAAACTTATTATCTTATCATCTCTTTCTATCTGGAAATCCCATGGGTCGGAAAACTTTGTGTCAATAAGAATATTGCTGAATGAGAATAGAAGATTATAATTATTGGAAAATATTTCGGATAATTCAGGTCTTGAATTAAACTGAATAGTACTTCCCTCGATCTGCATGGAACTACTTAAATGTATTTTATTTATAAGACCAAGATATTCAGCCTCTAAGAAAATTCTACCTGTGTTCAGGTTATATATTCCATTGCCCTTTTGCAGAACCTGGTTCATATAGTTTAAGCGGAGATAATCCATTTGAAGCTGGTTTTCATGAAAATCTATTGAAGTTTCAATTTCAAGAGGAGAAGAGTTGAATTCTCCGTTTTCCAGTTGAAGTGTCAAACTTATATTCGGTTCAGATATTGAACCGTCAACAAGAAGTTCACCATTAAGATATCCTGAAAGAGGAACATTATTAAAACGGTTTAATTGGGCATTATTAAAGGCTGATTTGAAAAATATTTCTTTATTCAACAGGCTTAATGTCCCTTCGTACAGCTCTTCCTCAACCGATTGTA
Organism: Spirochaetaceae bacterium; assembly: GCA_030600745.1. Classification (GTDB taxonomy): domain Bacteria; phylum Spirochaetota; class Spirochaetia; order B11-G9; family B11-G9; genus JAJRQE01. The sequence goes on from JAUVLL010000155.1 coordinate 824, forward strand.
AGCTGAAATTACCCTCAAATTCTCTATTTCCAAAAAAATTATAAGTGAAATCTGCTGATCCACTAAGGGAAGATAGAATATCCGAGTAATCAATTGAAGTCAGACTGATTTTATCTTCTGAAATATAACCCCCAAGGTTTAGAGAATTTTCTGTTATCAGTCCCGGAATATTATCAATTCTCAAACTGTTAATTACTGCTTTCCAATTTCTGTAGTTATTGAAGTATCCTTCAACATCCAAACTTATTCTGGAAATATTCATATCTGCAGGAATAGGGAAATTCTGCATTATCAATCTGAACTCCGAGATATTCCCCACACTGAACAAGCTCCCCTGCAGACCGTACATTCCATTGAAAAAAATACCAGTACCGGGGTAATATTTAATATTTACAGAATATGGAAGTTCTTCATAAAGAGAATCAATATCAACAACTATAGACCTATTTGACAATCTCCCTTTTATTGTACCGTTAAGATTTTTATCATTCCAGTTTACAAATACATTATTGATCTCTACAGATTCATTATTCCCAAAAGCAGAAAAGTCTATTTTATCACCATGTTCAGAAGATATGTGAATTTGAGGTGCAGAAAAAGAATACTGCTCAAAATCTGTTGAAATAAACAATTCTGTATTAAGGTCCATCATCGGAATGTCATCAAGGTAAGATACAAATTTTGCTGGTAGAATATTTATCAGTGATTTTACAGGAGTATTGATTGTGTTAATTGACATGTTTACAAAAAAATCAGGATTATATTGAAAATTTCCATCAATTGAGATTATCTCTTCCTGAAGCAAAGGATAATTATTAGGATTTAAAAGGCTGAAAGAGAGATTAAAATCTATATCATTCTCAAAGAAAACCGTATTAGACTGAAAATTGAATAAATTGACATTGTTAATTTTAATATTTTTTCCCAGGACAGACAGATTGTTATCTTTACTTTTTATAATAATATCAGCATTTATTTTTGTAGTATCCAAATTGTAGGAAAGGTATAAATTCCCAGAAGGAAGAAAATGTTCAAAATCTATTACTCCCTTGAAAGCTATTAATCCATCCCTGGTAGATGCTTTTAATTTTGAAAAAACAACTCCTTCATTATCTCCTGTCAGGGCCATAGTAGCTGTAATCTGTACAGGAAGCATTGGATTATTGGTTATAGCTTCCAAATCAGCAGAATAGGAGAATTCTTCTGAATCAAACAGATATTTAAATTCTGCAGTTCCTGTAACTGAAGTACCAAGCCATCTTGAAATAGAAGGGTCAATATCTTTTGGGTTAAAATAATCCAGTGGAATGAAATTTTCACTGGTAAAATTTCCTGTTACCTGCCGATTAATAGTTGAATAGATCAGTCTAAGATCAAGAGGTCTTGCATCTGAAACCTTTCTAATGTCAAATTCTCCGTCCCTGTAAGATACCTGAAGAGTAAGTTTATCAATACTGACACTGTTGGTATCTATGGATTTAAAGGAAATTCGTGTATTAAAAAGATCCATATTATCTGACAGTACACCGGAAAATTTAAATTTTGCGCTGCCTGCTGCAAACTTAAATTGATCTATATTTGTTTTTAAAGTTCCCCTGATATTATATTTAAATTGTTCATCAATATGATTTAAATTAAAAAACAACCTGGATAATTGAATAGATTCTGTACCTTTAATTAGTTTAATCTTAAGATTTCTGCCGTTTATTGTTAAATCAGGGAAATCCCTGGTAGCTTTTTCATTTTTTCTGTCCATACTGAAAAGATTAAATAGTTCCCGGTCCACATCATAGTCAAAAGTAAATTCAGATTTAACAATTCTAATCTCTTTTAGTGAATTAAGTGCATTACCTGACAGGATTTCAAATAAATTGTAATAAATTCTTATACGATTAATATTAATAAGTTCCCTGTCATTTTCAAGTATCGAAAAATCTCTAAACTCCATGTAAAGAAAAAGTGATGGTGATATGCTTGAATAGCTGATTTTACGGTTCAATTTTTTTTCTATAATACTAATAGTTTGCTTTTTAATTTCAAGTATACGCCTGTCTACTATTTTCTGTACAGGTATAAGTATTAAGACTGTTATTAGTATCAGCAAAAAGAAAAGAGATGCATGGAGTATATTGATTTGTTTAGTATTAAGCTTCAGAACAGGACCCCGTTAACATAAGATTATCTCAATAACCTTGTTTTTTCAATCTATACAGTATAATAATAGATCGGAAGATTTGGGGATAAAAAATATGAGTAAAACAAAGATAATCAATAATTTTATAGTGTTTGAAGGTCTGGACGGAGCTGGTACTACTACTCAGGCTAATTTACTTGAAAAGATGTATAATTCTGTAAATTTGACATGTATAAACAGCTGTGAACCCACAAAGGGGTTTATAGGGAAAGCAATAAGGGAGGTTCTTTCCGGTGATATACAAGTTGCATCAGGTACAATTGCAAAGCTGTTTGTAAGTGACAGGCATGAACATCTATACAATCCTGATGATGGAATAATTAGCCGGTGCAGGGCCGGAGACATTGTAATATCTGACAGATACCTGTTTTCATCTCTTGCCTATCAGTCTCTGGATTATGGATTTGATAGGGTCATGGAATTAAACAACTCATTTCCCCTGCCTGAACACCTCTTTTTTCTGGATGTACCGGCAGAAATTTGCCAAAAGAGACTTTCTTCCAGAGATCTTATTGAAATATATGAAGATCATACTTTACAGGAAAGCATATTAAACAACTACAAAAAATCATTGGATATATACTCAAATTCGGAGATGAATATCCATATTCTTGATGGTACGAAAGATAAATATGAACTTAGAAAAATAGTATGGAGAATATTAAATCCTAATCCGATAAGTTAAGTGTGAAGCGATTTATAATAGTATTACTACTGTTCCTTGTTCTAACTCATGCTCAGCTCTGGTCATATAAAATATTATATGCAGAACAGTACTATAAGCTCTATCATCAGCATCTTTATCAGTACCCTGAAGATTTTAATGGTAATATATGGTATCTGGAACGTGCCTTAAGCCGTCCATTTGTAAATCCGCTTAATGCTCTTACTCAAATTAATGATCAGAGTGTATGGGAAAGGTATAGATATCTGTTCTATATGCATGTTAATCTAAAATTGGTTGAACAGTACAGGCATCTTGGGAGCAAGTACGATAAGCATGCAGCCTACTTCTTTAATGAACCCTGGAAAGAGCAAAATCTTAAAAGCCTGGATATAGCCGAAAGTTATTATACTGCAGCAGAGTACTACTGGAATGAAGCGCTGACCTGGCTGGAAAAACTAAATGGGATAGATTATTTCTTCCTTTCTGATATACAAAACTGGGAAGATGAGCGATTCAGGATAATTACAGGGGATCTCAATTATAAAGAGATACTTGCAATGGATCTAAAACGTCTTAATAAAGTCAGAGCTGATTTTCTGGCAATGGATGAGAATACCTACTAATCTTCAGGGCGTTTCCCTGGGTTCCGTTTCTGCTTCAATACCCAGGAATTTTTTCAATGATTTTAACTGTTATACCGCTAATAATCGGCATCCCACTTTGGCTATTCCGCTTATTTTCAGTATACTCAATAGTTATCTTCCCAAAGTTGAAAATTGTGAAATAGTGTCATCAGAAGCAAATAAATTAGAAAAATGTTTATATCAGGAAATTTATATTGGGAATTTGACTCTGTGGGTAGTGTACAGCTACTAACAATGACTTTACGATAGAACAAAAGTAAAACTACTGTTTTAACTCCGGTGGAAGTAGATAAATAGGGAATAAATCCCAATGGAAGCAGGATATTGAGGAATTTTGAGGAATTTAGTAAAAAATTAGTTGATAATCCAGTCTAAATAAGGTACTATATAAGTACTGGAGAAGTATTAATGAATTTGAAAGATGATATAAGACCTATCTCATATATTAAGACGAATGCCGCGGATATGTTGAGAAGAGTAAATGATACACACAACCCTATAATTATAACACAAAATGGAGAGGCAAAAGCTGTTCTCTTAGATACTGAGTCATATCAGTCTATGAAAAATAGTCTAGGTATTCTTAAAATCCTTTCACAAAGTGAAAAGAATATTGATGAGAATGAGTTGTATACCCAGGAATGTGTCTTTTCAGAACTAGATGAAAAATTATCTGAATTAAAAAAATCAAATGAATAATAAAATATAGATAGATGAGTATAAATAATGAAAAAATGTGATGTAATCTGGACCGATACAGCAAAAAAAGATTTGAATGAAATAATTGAATACATTGCACAAGATTCAATAGAAATTGCAATACAAAAATATGAAAAAATAAAAGAAGCAGCCGAGCCGTTAGTTTTAGTTCCAGATCAAGGCAGAGTAATACCGGAACTATTAAAACATAATATTACAAAATTTAAGGAACTTATTATTTCTCCATGGAGATTGATGTATAAGATTGAAAATAATGTTGTTTATGTAATGGCAGTTATTGATGGTAGAAGGAACATAGAAGATATTTTATTACAGAGATTACTAAGATAATCTGAAGATAACACATATAAGCCCTCCTCGTGTCAATGACAAAGGGTGGAAACAACAAATCATAATATCACTCATTCAGCTAACAAACACTTGCACGCCGACCGGGCACAAGTGTGGTTTTTCGGTCTTGTTCGTTGGCCGGAGGGTATCAAATATCAAACAATATCGTGCTTCGGCGTCCTTTGGGTGAAGTGCGGCGTTGAGGCTGTAGAAAAAGTGTAAATTTTGCTATCTTTCCGGGAATTCCCATGGTAAAATTTAATTAGACTGGGGGAATAAAAATGGGAAGATATAAAGAATATTTTTATTTGCATATAGCCGTGGCATTACTTCCAGTCGAGACATCGCTTTGCTTTGTCTGGAGAATATTGGCCTTTGAGACGATGATTACACGAGGTTTGAAAGATTCAAAAGAAGGAAAATCAATTTCTAATGAAGAAATGAAGCGTAGGATCAGCACATGGCAAAAATAAGATGGACGGAAGAAGCGGTATCATGGCTTCAGGAGATAAATGATTAATGGAACAGATTTATCTGAGCGCTAAAGCTAAAGGAAGTAGTGTTCAGTAAAATACCTACTGAATCAACATTGCATCACCGTATGAAAAAAAACGATATTTCTGCTTAATTGCCTCAGAATATGCATTTTTTATTCTTTCCTTACCGGCAAATGCGGAAACCAGAAGAATGAGGCTGGAATCGGGGGTGTGGAAGTTTGTAAGCATCTGATCAACTACTTTAAACTCATATCCAGGATAAATGTAGATATCTGTAGAAGATTTGCCGGCTTTTATTTTCCCGTTTGAATATGAACCTTCCCATGCTGACTCAATGGTTCTTACAGATGTTGTCCCTACGGCAAGTATTTTCCGACCTTCTTTTTTTGCTTTATTGATTTTAAAAGCTGTTTCTTCTGATATTTCATACTCTTCTTTATGCATTTTATGTTCTTCAACAAGTTCTGAGCGTATAGGGATAAACGTACCAAGTCCCACATGAAGTGTCACAGAAACCAGCTCTATCTTTTTTTGCAATAATCTTTCAAGTATCTTATCCGTAAAATGCAGTCCGGCAGTCGGGGCGGCTACGGAACCTGTAGTTTCAGCATAAACAGTCTGATAACGATCTGAATCATCTTTAGTATCCTCCCTTTTAATATAAGGAGGAAGGGGCATATGACCATATTTATCAAGCCAGAGGTCATCAATTTCTTCATTAAAAGTTATCTCTGCCCCATCATCACTAATACCGGTAATTTTTCCTTTAACATTTCCCGAAAATGTAAATCTCTTACCGACTTTCTGCTTTTTCTTTTTAGAAACTACAGCTTCCCATGAATGTTCATTTATTTGTTTAATAAGGAGGAATTCAACCTTCCCTCCGGTATCAGAAATCCCGTATAATCTGGCTTTTCTGACACGGGAATTATTAATAACAATCAATGTACCCTCTTCAACCATGTCAGGAAAATCTGTAATCATTTTATGTTCAAGCAGCCCTGTATTTCTATCCATAACAAGCAGTCGGGATTCACCTCTCCTGTCGGCAGGTGTCTGGGCTATTAGTTCATTTGGAAGATTAAAATAAAATTCGCTGGTTTTCATTTAAATTTTTATCCAGTTTAAGGTGTTTGTATGCGAGCTCTGTGGCCATACGACCTCTTGGTGTTCTTGTTAAAAAACCTCGTTGTATTAAATATGGCTCATAGAACTCTTCAATAGATTCAGAAGCTTCTCCGACAGAAATAGCCAGGGTTTCAACCCCCACAGGGCCACCATGATAATTAGTAATTATTGTACGCAATATTTCTCTATCGTGTTTTTCCAGACCATATTCATCAATCTGCAGTCTGTTTAAGCCTTCAACAACTGTACTGTAATTGATATGACCGTCACCAAGAACCTGGGCAAAGTCTCTCATTCTGCGCAGAAGCCTGTTAGCTACTCTGGGTGTTCCTCTTGAACTTGAAGCAAGGAGAACAGTAGCATCATCATCAATTTTTATCTCCAGAATACCTGCAGATCTTCGTATAATAGATTCAATATCTTCTATTGTATAAAAATCCATACGAACTGAAATCCCAAAGCGACTGTATAGCGGGCTTGCTACAGCTCCGGCCTTTGTAGTTGCACCAATAAGTGTAAAAGGGGGAACAGGGATTCTGATAGTTCTTGCCGAAGGACCCTGACCAATTATCCAGTCTATTTCATAATCTTCCAT
>JAUVLL010000107.1 GCA_030600745.1 Spirochaetaceae bacterium
TTTATCCATTCTTCATTAATATTCCTTTCCTCTAACATTTCAATAAAATGTCGACTTCGAGTCATATATAAATACTAGAGTCATAATAAATGTATGTCAATACAGGAAGGAAGATTATAGCATGCAGGAAGAATAGAGGGATGGAAGAAATTAAAATACAGCCATAAAAGTTTATTGTAACTATATGCCAAATACCTTGCATGTAGTACAACTATATGCAATACTAGTTGCATATGGTCTATAGAACCTTCTGGATCAAAGAGATAAAAAAGTGCTTAACTCAAAAATCCGTACTCTGGCTGCATGGTGTCAGGAGATCTGGTAAGACCTTTTTATGTCGGTCTATTAAAGATGCCGAATACTTCGATTGCGAGCTTCCGTCACAGAGACGTATTTTTCAGGATCCTGAGAGTGCTTTAGAGAGTTTGAAAGGTAAAATAGTTGTCCTGGACGAAATACATCGATTGCAGAACCCTTCGGAGCTGCTTAAAATTGCTGCGGATTATTATCCGGAAACAAAAATAATTGCTACAGGATCTTCAACCCTTGGAGCTTCCTCGAAATTCAGAGATACATTGAGTGGTCGAAAACGGGAATTATTACTTTTGCCAATGATTACCACTGATTTACAGGACTTTAAAAATGAAAATTTAGAACATCGCTTTTTAAGGGGCGGCTTACCGCCATTTTTTCTTTCTTCGAATTATCTGGAAGAAGATTATAATGAATGGTTAGAGTCCTTCTGGGCAAGAGATATTCAGGAACTTTTCAGAATTGAGCGACGATTTTCCTTTTTTAGATTTATAGAGCTGCTTTCTGTTCAAAGTGGATCAATGTTTGAAGCTACCAGCTTTGCACGTCCCTGCGAAGTAAGTAGAACAACAATTAATAATTATCTGAACATTCTGGAAGTCACTTCCATTGTTCATGTAATCAGGCCCTTTTCTTCAAGAAAATCTGCTGAAATAGTATCAGCACCCAAGGTCTATGCATTCGACACTGGGTTTGTCTGTTTTTTTAAAGGCTGGCATGAGCTTAGGACTGAAGATATGGGTTTACTATGGGAACATTTTGTTTTAACAGAAATAATTGCCCGGCTTCAAACACAGAATATTCAGTATTGGAGAGATAAACATGGCCACGAAATAGATTTCATATATCTGCCCCGTGGAGGCAAGCCCATTACCATTGAGTGTAAATATTCCGATGGAACTTTTTCTCCACGAAATTTGAAGGCTTTTAGAAAACGTTATCCTGTCGGTAAAAATTATGTGGTTGTTTCCCGAATTCCCCGAAGTTATGTAAGAAATTATGATGGACTGGAAACAGAATTTGTGGATCTCCAACAACTTATTGATGCACTGCTCTGATTTACCCCTTCTGCAGCTTCCCTGCAGTTCTGGAAAAAACGGGGACGGCGATATAAACCTAAGGTAAGAACTTTGTTCCTATGCAACAACCAGTGGTTTAATACCCTAGATTTTATCTCCGGCAGCCTGGGCGGCGTCCCACAAATCTACTCCTAATGATAGTCAGTGATTTCAACATCATATGCATCACCATTAACAAACCGAAAGCAGATACGCCACTGTTCATCTATTATTTTATTCAGGCTTGTTCTTTCGTATAGAGTGATGTTGCTTAAATTGGTCTTAAAGATTATGGAATCTGCTTTTGCTTCTGGTTCATAATATCGGTAACAGAAATCTCCGGATTCCGGTACCGTTTCATACCTGGTGTTTTCTTTCCGTACTGAATCGAAGATTCCGGGCAGAGATTTATGCAGGCAAAACACATCTGACAGCCATTGTGCCATACAGGTCTGCCCTCCGGGCGTGTAATGTTTCCCACCGGGCATACTTTTTCACAAATGCCGCAGGAGGTGCAGCTTTTATCTGCATAAAATTTTTTATCTAAAGATTTTAGAAATTTATACCCGGCGGAATAGAGCATCCCCGGAACGATATTTTTTTTGAAGAAACCATCCTCCCTGTCAAAGAAAGATTTTCTTTCCCTGATAATTTCACTAACCCTTCCAAGCTTCGCCTTTGCAGTGTTTAAAAGTCTCTCCCTTTTTTCTCCTGTTACAGCTTCTCCAAAGGGCAGGTAGTTGCTGGGAGTGACAATGCTGAAACCAGCTTTCAGGCCATTTGGTGTTGTTGACAGCTGCTTATTAAAGTAGCTGAAGGCCTGCCCTGTATCTCCTGCATTAACTGCAACTGCATAAAGGTACTTCAGTTCAGGTAAAGTCTTTAAAAAATCGGTAACCAGATACGGAATCCGGTGCATATAAACCGGAAATACTACACCGACAGTTTCTGCTTCCTTTAGACTCTCCATTGATGGATTAAGAATTGGAATGATTTCTGAGTCCTGCAGACTGGAGCCAAGAACCCTTGCAGCCAACAGAGAGTTGCCTGTTCCGGTGAAATAGAAGATTTTATGTTTCATAGATTGTATTCTGTGTTTGTTTTACATGGATGTCAAGAAATTCTGCAGGGAATTAAGAAAAAAGGGAGTTACAATAAGGAAAACAATTACTCTTCATTAAAGGGTTACCATAAAGCTCTGGAATAGTGTTTTCTTATCTTTTTATCTTTTGTTATAAGAATAGAATCATTTTCTGCGGCTTGTGCTGTAATAATTCTATCAAATGGGTCCCTGGTCCACTTCATGGATTTAGCTTTTGTAACAATATTGGGGAATGGGTTCTCACATTTTCCAAGGCCAATCCTCTCCTTTAGATAATCCAGAATTATCTCTGCCCGCACATTTATCCTTTCAATTTCAAACAGGTACTCCAGTTCAAGTTCAACCATTGGAGAAAATAACAATTCTTCCTTATCAATAAGATCCAGAGCTTCAGAAGTAAATTTGCTTCTGTCTTTCTGGTAGAGCCAGACAAGAACATGTGTATCCAGGTAGATCATAGATCATTACCCTGGTTCCATTCCTTTGACCAATCCATTGAAACGATAGATTCAGGATCTCCATTGATAATATTGTGGGGCTCCAGTCTGTCCCATTTGCTTACTTTTTTTTCCGGAATAATCTTTAAAATTACACCTTTACGTTCAATTTCCACTGGTACGCCGTTATCAATTACACTATCAAGGATATTGTATAAATTTTGACGTAGTTTTGTTGCTGTATAGGTCATGATTATCTCCTCTTTTAAATATATAACGTATCTGTTAGAAAAGCAATACGTACGTAATAAGCTTTTTGCGCTGTATCACTTTTTGAATTTTAAAAGTGGTTCTTCTCTAATTTATAGCCAATACCTGGCGCAAAATAGCCAAAAACAAGCTGTTACCATAGACATCGCAAAAGCCTGGTAATAGAATATTGGAGTATAAATGGAGACGCAGCTGATATCTTCTTTGAAGAAATTGGAATCGAAGATTAAGTTTAGCCCAGGTTGTTGATTTTTATAAAACTATGATAGTGATTTATACAGTTAGCCAGCTGCATCCTGTTCTGCACCTGTGTTTTTCTATAGATACTGTAGATATGGTTTTTTACTGTTTTTGCAGAGATAAATAAGGTCTTGCCAATTTGCTGATTGTTGTATCCTTTAAGCATTAATTCAATAATTTCTTTTTCTCTACTGGTAATATGGTTTTGAAGGATAAACTGTTCAGAAATATCTCTTTCTTCCTGGTCAGTGGGAGTAAACAGATATCTGAAAGTATTTGCAATACATAGGATATTAAATAACAGACAATAGATAATGTAAGGGAAGGGTATTTCAAGATAGTTTTTATGGATAAGACTGTTTAAGATTCCCGATTGGTAGATAATGGCTGGCGGGAGAACTACCAGAGCAAGAATAAGGTAGCTTTTCAGGGCTTTCTTCAAAGCCTTATTGGTGATACTACGGTAGTTTGTCAGGATTACTATGTATGCGTACATATGAAAGACAGTTTGTCCAAAAAACTCTCTTGCCAGTTGTATTGCAGAATTTCCGGTAATTACCGCTATAGGTAATGTCGTTACAATTGCCAGGGCATATATTTTGCTCATAATGCTCAATTTAACCGGAAACTTTTTCCCTACTGCTGCGAATGCTAACGCAGGAAACATTAAAAACTGAATCATCTCTCCAACTGGGTTCAGTGTCAGATACACTCTAAGCTTAAAAGTTTCCATGTCTGCAGTTACGATACTGCTGTAGGTGCTGACAGCTTCCACCAGCATTAAGAGCATAGCCCCTACCATTAATAGGGAGAGATACTTGAAAGCCTTGTGCCCGAATTTCCTGTACAGAAGTCCTGCTATAAGAATAGTCGCTGAACATGCGATACAGCAGAAAACATAGAGAATCATAGTAAAATGGTTCATATATTTACCATATTTTGATCTGATTAAACTATATCCCAGATTCTGGAATCTCGCAAGCAAAGAAAAAATGTAAATTGGGAAATTCGGCCTATATACAAATTCTATATACAAAACCTAAATTTAAACATTATGTTGTATTTTCAATACAGCGACATGATTAAATAGATATAAAGGAGATCTTTCTATGAAAATTTTTTTGTTAATTATGATGGTATCGAGTGTTCTTATTTTTTCAGTTATTATCGCTTGCGATAATAATCCCGGTGCATACGCATGCTGGGGAGGGTACTCCGATTCCTGCTGGGAAGCCAATAAAGACTCAGCAAGCGACTGTGAAGCACAGGGCAGAACTCTCTCTGAAGGTACTTGTGCTGACAATGGTTACACTAAGGATTGTGGTACCTACTGGGTGAAATCCGGCGTAGCCTGTTGGTAAGGAATATCTGCCGAATTTCTTAAGTCATAAACAGCAGGTATAATGTTCGGCTTTGCACACTCCTGCTCAAGACAAAGAGGCAGTTTATGTTTTCAAGGTTTCGAAGAATTTCAATTTTGGTTCTGATCTTTTATTCCCTGCTGGCCAATGGCTGCAAACAGCCTGTGGGAACAGTAAATCCCACCGGGGATAACCCAAATAACGACTATTATGCGATTATCCCTGATACAACCAAACAGGCAGATGCATCCACTGAGGGCTCACTGGCATCTATCTCTGGTGACAAATCAATACTTACATTCAATTATGCCACAGAACAGCTGACAGATCTCGAAACCGGAGACGTACTTGCTCTTGGCGTTTCCACTCTCACCCCTGGGGGGCTTCTTCGAAAGGTGTTGTCTGTAGAGAATTCCGGTGGAAATGTTATTGTTACAACCAAACAGGCAACCCTTGAAGATGCAATCGAAGAGGGACACATTGGATTCACCGAAACTCTGGGATCCGGGGAACTTATTCCACGAGTACTGTCACCCGGTCTGAGACTCATCAGCTCCCCTGAACGTGTTACTGCACGTGCTCTCAATCTGGATCTTATAAACCGTGAGATTGTTCCGGGAGTCGTGGTGAACGGAGAGATCTCTTTTGATATAGATCTTGAGTTTGTGCTGGACATAGATTTTTTTACCCTTGAGCACTGTGATTTTATTATCCACACAGACTACGATTCTGATCTGCAGTTTGATATTACAACAAATGCAGAGCTCGATGATGTCATGTCGGAAGCAGGAACTTTGAGTTTCCCTCCGATAATCATCCCTGCAGGTATTGAGCTGATCTTCTTTCCTGAGCTTTCTTTGAACGTCGGGATTGACGGCAGCGTGACTGCCGGTATAACGAGCAGGGTCATGCAAACTGCATCCCTTGATGCAGGTCTGGAATATGATGGAGATTGGAGTAAAGTTAAGAACTTTAGTTCAAGTTTTCAATTCGATACTCCGGAGATGGACGCGGCAGTGAGCATGAAGGGGTTCATCGGTCCGGAGCTCAGTATAAAACTCTATGATATCGTCGGACCGTATGCCAATGCGTATGGCTATCTTAAGCTGGATGCGGCAATGGTGAATTCCGAGCCCTGGTGGGAGCTTCATGGCGGACTGGAATTGGGGGCCGGTGTTGAGATTGAGATATTGAGCGAGAATGCTTCTATTGCAAAATATGGAGTTCCGGATCTTATCCAATACGACAGACTTCTTGCAACAGGGACCGGAACCCAGAATCACAACTGGACATTGCAGACCATTGATCAATATTCAGTTACCGAAACCATCGGGAATAATCAAAGTGACGTTGCTGTGGACTCAGGCGGGGGTATCCACATTGCCTACGGTTACGATGGCCCGGAAACCGGCGATGATGATCAGCTGAAGTACGCTTACTATAATGGATATGTCTGGACAATCGAACTCGTTGATTCATCCACAAAACAGAGAGCGCTGCCAGGTATTGCAGTTGGGACTGATGGTACCGTATACATCGCATTCTCCCGTGATCCCGGTGATGATCAACTTGCGCTGGCAACCCGTACCGGAACCGGCTGGTCCATAGAAACCATTGATTTGAATAATCCATATACTGACAAGTGGAACAGGGCATCTATCGTTCTCGATGCGACTAGTAATCCCCACGTGGCCTATGCTGCATACACGGGATTAGGGGGAGATCCTCTGATAAAATATGCTTACAGGGATGGCACAGGATGGCATAGTGAAGTGATAAACCCCGGTGAAGCAGATGAAGGCCAGTGCCATTCTCCTGTTCTAAAACTAGGCTCTGACGGCTGGCCACGGATTGCCTATAGGGATAGGGACCTCTGGTATGCATATAAAGATGAGACCGGCTGGCATCTTGAAGCTGCAGGTATGGTAAATATTATTAACTCTTGCGTCGGGCTTGATTTGGATGCGGATGATAAACCTCATATTGCCTACTATGACGGTAACTTTGGGAAGAATGATATTCGATATCGCTACAACACCACTGGGATGTGGGTAGACGAATTGGTAAGCGATGCTGATGACATCACCGGGAATATATGTTTTGCACTGGACAGTTCCGATATTCCCCACTTCGTGTACCACGAGTATGACAACGACACCCTTTGGCATGCCGTCTGGCAGGGATCCGGGTGGGCAATCGGAGCTATTGACCAGACCTCACCGGATACAGGCAGGGATAATGCAATATTTATTGTCGGAACTAAAAGCTACGTTACCTACTACGACGAGGAGAATGACAGGCTTAGATTGGCTGTCTGGAGCGGAAACTAATTCAGACAATGAGAGCCAGGACAACTTTTCAACCAATTGGGGAAGCGGAAATACTGAACCCGAGTGGCCGCTATAGACTGTACTGATAGTAGTGTAGGTAAATGGTGTGGAGGAATTATGAAGATACAATTTAAAATCATTTCTATATTTATTTTTTTTACAACTGTTACGTTTATCTCGTGCAATATGGAGAGCCGCGTATATGCCCTTCGCGATACCGGCCCTGCAATTGGAACGGGCAGCGCCAATACCGCGGCAATTATAGCAAGCCAGGGAGCTTAATGTCAGGTTTGATGAGCTTGTGGGGTTAGGATTGTAATAATTTTAAAGGTTTAGAATTATATCCACCAGCTGATTTGCCCCATTTTCTTCGAAGTTAAAATCCTGACCTGCTTCCATTCTTATTTGAGGGTCTTCAAATCTTGCATGGGTTGGGACTATTATGGCTTCTTTATCAAAATATACTGTTTCCCAGAAGGCATTATAACCTCCCCCGCAGATTATAAGGTCAAAGGCATTGAAGTAGTCTACAACAGGAAATATCCCGCCATCATAGTTGGTTGTATAAACCATCTGGTAATCTTCTTCTTCCAGATAAGAATATGTTTTTTTTACATTTTGAAAATCTCCGGGATGACCGTTGTAGGCAAGAAGGCAGATGGGTTTATCCCCGGAGAGGCCAAGTTTTTCAAGAGCAGGTTTTCTATCCATAATTTCATTTTTATTTCGGAAAATAATTGGATTTATTGATTCCATTTCTATGCAGCTTTGGAAAGGTTCTATTGAAATAATTTTATTATACTGTTGTTGGTTGAACTGGAGAGTATTATCTCCAAGAGGAATTGTAAAAAAACTATCAGAGACCTGACGGCTTAGGAATATTTTTTTGCCCGGGATTTTATCTATAAAATGGAAAAGAGGAAACCATAGGAGATCAACAATGAGTATGTCCGGAGCAATTTCTGTAATAGTTTTAAATAATTGGGAATTTTCGAATACCACTGAGCCAAGCTGCTTTTCGCTTTCAGGGTTTATTAAAACATGGTTTATATCGAACTTATTCGTCAAGGGAGCAAATGGTGAACTACTGAGAATTGTATATTCAACATCGTATCCTCTGCGCGTTAAGGCATTTCTGATTGAAATACCCCGGACCAGCCGGCCGGAGCCGGTGATGCCGGAGGTATAGTAGAGAATCTTCAACTACTAGCAGGCCCAATAGAATTCAAATTGTCCAATTCCTGCTCCTGCTTGCCCATAGGTTTCCCATCCACTACCTGTAATATCAGTAATTGTGATCAGTCTATCTCCCTGAAATCCACTGCTTTCATTTGTACTTCCTTCATCTAGAATAGTTAACTTTTTATTAAGAATGGCTAAAAATCGTTTTGGCCCGTAGAAATTGCCTGTTATAGAATCTGTGGATGGTGATTGGTTCCCAAAAGAACTAATATAATTCAGGTTAGTATCAAGTTTCATTATCTTAAAACCATCTGCACCATTTCTGTTTGCAATATAAAGGAAATTGTCTATCACTAAAACATCCCATGGAATATTAAAGTTAGAAGCACTAGATCATACTGATAATTGAGAGAAAGGATTATATTTTACAATACTATCTGGCCCGGCACCATTATCATTAGCTATATATATATAGCCATCTTCATCGACAGCGATTCCCAGAATTGAGGAAAGTCCAGCTGTTGTAAGTAATGTGTGGCCAGTCCCTTCAAGGTCACACCTATACAATTGATTAGTAGGAGTTCCGGTTGCATAATATATGTAATTGCTTACCCTATCAATGGCAATCGAAACAACTCTATTTCCTCCAGCACCACTGTCATCAACAATTATGTCATAAAGAGGATTACTGATTGTATCGATACGTACTACCTTATGGGCACCTGCTGAACTTGCGTAATTTGCAATATAGATATTACCACTTGAGTCAAAGTCGATATCATATGGCTCAAATGAAGCAAGTACTGG
>JAUVLL010000213.1 GCA_030600745.1 Spirochaetaceae bacterium
ACGGCATTATTATAGACAACAATATCCCGGGACCAGTTATCGGGAAAAGTAATTTCCGAAGGAGAAACAACAGTTACGGACAGACCGGCAGCCCGGGCTGAGAGTGCAGTATCAGTGGTGTAGAGACTTTCTCCAAAGAAGACGAGTTTTTTACCAGGTAAGAATGGATAATGTTCTATCATCTCTCCAACCTGATAGGTAGTGAAGAATCTCCCTCCCCGGGTTCCGGGAAGAAGATACTTACCATACATAATCTGGGCTGCGCCCACTGCAACTACAAGCGTACCATAACTATAAACTTCTTTCTGCCCATCCTCGTTACGAAGAT
The DNA here is from genome assembly GCA_030600745.1 of Spirochaetaceae bacterium. Taxonomy (GTDB): domain Bacteria; phylum Spirochaetota; class Spirochaetia; order B11-G9; family B11-G9; genus JAJRQE01. The sequence continues at coordinate 329 of JAUVLL010000213.1, forward strand.
GAATCTTTTGTTCTTTCTGATCAATATAAAAAACACGTTTACCTGTAAATATTCGTTCATTTATATGACTGTTTTTCAAGTTTGTAAGTACTTTCTCTCTAAACTCTGCTCCGGTATAATTTCCGCCCTGACCATCCGGCAGCTTTGTATTTTTCATCCAGGTATTTGTATACATCAGTGTATCCCGGGCTTCAAAGAGAGCAACTTTATCATGCCCCTCTGATATTAAAGAATTCAAAGCTCCCAGTCCTGAAATACCACCTCCGATTATTATATATTCATAATCCGGCATATCTTCTCCTCTTTATAATATGAATTGTTTTTTTAATATATATTTTTATTAGTATAGAGCAAAGGCAAATAGATCAATTTCGATCAATTTTAATCAAATAAATGCACATAATTACAAGCTTTAATGATTTCTTTCGCAAACTTATACTTTGCTATTGTCTTCCATACAGGACTTTTACTATGATTGAGTATTCTTTCAAAAAAGGATACCTAATCTGGCATCCTTCAAAATCTCGAGTAATAACACTGAGGGGACTCTAAAAGTTGTATTTACCCTAAAAGAAAATCCTCCGGGTACAATGGTCAGTTTCTAACCATGAAAGACGGGACATCTGCTCATATTGATATAGAAAAAATTGATGAAAGATCCGTTGCATTTCATTTTCCAGGGATTGTTGCCAACCCTGTTTTGACACTTAATATGTACTTTGGTCCAAAATATCTGTATGCCCCTGCAAACCCTTATTTCGATGAAACTATAAAAAATCAATATACCTACAATCCGGAAAAGGCAATCGAACTGCTGGCTTCCATAGGAATAAAACCAAACTCAGAGGGAAAAATGACCGACATAACAGGTAACCCTGTAGAATTTAATTTAACTCTTGGAGCTGACAGTACAATAGGTATCGATACAGCTAATATCTTTGCAGATGAGTGTGGTAAAATTGGGCTGAATGTAAATGTAAAACCATTGGATTTTCAGAAAGTTGTGGACATGCTTCTTTCCACCTATGACTGGCATGCTGTTATAATCTGCCCTGGCTCAAATTACTGGCCCACCCAGGGAAGCAATGTATGGATGGTAACTATTTATTTTTAAAAGAAGAATAATATGATAAATCCTTTTCGGATAATTATCAGCTTTTTGTATGATTTTAAGCAGCACCACCCGCTGCTGAGCTTTATTACCGTCCGGTTTTTATCTATGCTGATTATCCTCTTTATTCTCGGACCCGCAGTATTCGGACTCATGTCCCTGGCCCCGGGAGATATTGTGGATAAATATGCACAAAAGCAGCTCCTTGTTATGTCGGAAGCTTCTTCGGGAAATGAAGAACTTTTTCCATGCACTCCGAAACAGACCTGTAGCTTCACTATCTTTTAGTGTTCTGATAATTCTCTATCTGGGTATGGGATTTGCGGAGTTTGCGGCCCCCTACAAACCGGGAACAAGCTTTGCCGATTTCAGCTACCATCCTCCGAACATGCGTTGGTACAGTCAGAAACTGGGTTTTGGACCCCAGGTGCAGGGTCATGCTGTGATTAATGAAATTACATGGAAATATGCAAGAATTAAAGGAGATTACACAAGGGTTCGTCTTTTTGTAAAAGGAGAACCCTACCGTCTATTCGGGATTATACCATTGGAACATCACCTTATCGGCGTTAGCCACTTCCAGTGAATTTGATTCATAACGTGTAAGCTCATTCTGTATCCCGATAAATTTACCAATTATCAGGAAAAAACTTGACAGTTCCATACAGCTGGTTTACACAGATAGGGAGGAGTTTATTATGCAGACTGTCATTAAAATGCTGGAAGATGCAGCAGAAAAATTTGGAAACAGCCCATATCTGGGTCAGAAGGAAGATAGCGGATGGAAAGATATATCCTTTTATGAGGCAAAAGAAGAAGCAGAATACTTTGCTGCAAGCCTTATTCGCAGAGGTTTTAAAAGGGGAAAAACTGCTACTATACTTTCTGAAGGCAGAAACAACTGGATTACCGGAGAATTCGGGATTCTTATGGCCGGATGTATATCTGTCCCAATCTCAATAAAACTTCTACCCGGGGAGATCCCCTTCCTATTAAATCATTCCGAATCCGAATTGATACTTGCATCGGAAAACACTTTGGAGAAGATACTCTCCATTATGGAAAAGGTTGATAAAAAACCTTTAATTGTGCTGCTTTCCAATTATCGGGGTACAGCCGATGAAACATGTAAAAAATATGGTTTCCGTTTAAATGAGGATGTTGTTCCTTTTGAACAAATGATAGAAGAAGGCCGGGATAATTTTCCGGATATTGAATCGGAACTAAAAGACAGGATTGCTGCCGTAAAAGAGGATGATACGGTGACGATCTCCTACACATCAGGTACAACTGGGAATCCAAAAGGGATTATGCTTACCCATAAAAACTACTGGGTAAACAGCCATGATGCTGTAAATACATTTACCATACCGGAAAAACAGAGAACATTAATTATCCTGCCCCTTGATCACTCATTTGCCCATACAGTAGGTCTCTACGTAGGATTACTGCTTGGTCTCTCATTAAGTTTCGTGGATGCCAAAGCAGGAGGAATGAGTGTCTTAAGAAATATTCCAGGAAACCTGCTGGAAAGAAAACCATATTTTCTCCTTACTGTTCCCTCTCTTACAGGTAATTTTATGAAGAAGATGAAAGCCGGTGTAGCAGAAAAGGGCGGTTTTATTAATAAAATATTTCAAAAAGGCCTTGCCTGCGGAATACGCTATCATGGTGATGGATTTCATAAACTTCCTCCGGGTATCCGTTTATCCTGCTGGCTGCCCTATAAACTCGCTGCCCTGCTGATTTTTCCAAAACTCCGAAAGATATTCGGCGGTAATCTTCACTTTTGTGTGGGAGGAGGAGCCTTGCTGGAGGTTAAACAGCAGGAATTTTTTAACGCTATCGGGGCCCCTGTGTATCAGGGTTACGGACTTACCGAGGCAGCCCCTATTATCTGTGCCAATATTCCGGAAAAACATAAATTTGGAACTTCGGGAATTATCTTTCCCTCAATCGACTGCCGTATTATGAAATCTGATACTGAAGAAACACCACTGGGAATTACCGGAGAAATTGTTATCCGGGGAGAGAATGTAATGAAAGGTTACTTCAAAAACTCTGAAGAGACAGCCAGGACTATCCGTGATGGATGGCTCTGGACAGGAGATCTGGGATACAAGGATTCTGACGGCTTTTTGGTAGTCGTAGGCAGAGAAAAAGCTCTGCTGATTGCTGCAGATGGAGAAAAATATTCACCTGAAGAGATTGAAGAGGCAGTAATTAACAACAGTAATGCTGTAAACCAGATAATGGCTTATAATGAACAGAAAAAGTATACTACTGCTCTCGTCACTCTGAACGAAGCTTCCGTTATGGAGCTTATAGAAGGAAACAAACTCACAACAGCTGACGAAGTGTTAAAAGCAATCCACGATTCATTCTATAGCTTCAAGGAAAACGGTACCCGAATTCCTCCGCAGTGGATACCTTCAACATTTGCAATCCTTGCTGATGCCTTTACTGAGGAACACCAATTAATTAACTCTACTATGAAACTGGTCCGGTATAAGGTCCATAATTTCTACAGCGATCGTATTGAGGCTATGTACAGCAGCAGCGAATCAGACTACTACAATGAAACCAATCGTCAGGTGGTAAGAACTCTTTTTGATGTTAAATAAAAAAAAGAGGTTAAAGTGTGAAGAATTTTGAATTTTACTCCCCTACCAGAATTATCTTTGGTAGGGACATTCTAAAAAAATCTTGGCAGAACTGCCTCATGCCCGGGAAGGCGCTAAAAAAGCCCTGGATACAGGTGCAAGAGCTTTATGCGGATATTGGGGTATCGATGGATACACCGATGAAGACCTGGCAGCTATTTACCGACTTGCTCTGTAGTACAAATATCGGACACACCGTCAGACACAGAGTTGCTTAATATTATAACTTCTATTGTTTTGTGATGTAGGAGGCATTTGCGATGTCTCTGAATTCGACTTGTTTTTGGCTTTTTACGCCAGTCTAGAGTCAATATATTAGAGAAGAAGTATTTTTAAGTAGAAAATGTGATACAGCGCAAAAAGCTCTGTAGATCAACACATTGAATACTTAGCATAGTTATGATAATATTAAGATAAATGTATAAAGGAGGATGGTATGCCGCAGATTAGACCTGTATCGGATTTACGCAATAATTTCGCTGATATTTCAAAAATAGTACATGCAACATCTGAGCCGGTTTTTTTAACTAAAAATGGATACGGCGATATGGTTGTAATGAGTATTGAGGCTTATGAAAATAAACTTTTTAAAAGTGAAACATATCATAAGTTGAGGGAAGCTGAACTGGAAGCTAAATCTACAAAGCAACGATATTCCCATAATGAAGTTTTTTCAGATTTAAAAGCAAAGCTTTACTCTAAGATAGAAAATAATAATGCACAAACTTAAATATCTACCTTTGGCAGTAACAGATTTAGATGGAATTATAAGTTATATTGCAGATACATTGAAAGCACCACAGGCCGCCATGGATCTGCTTGATACTTTTGACAACTCTATTTCCCGACTTCAGCAATTCCCTTATTCCTGTAAAATTTACCAGGCAGAAGAACCCATTGAGACTGAATACAGGATGTTATCAGTAAAAAACTACCTTGTGTTTTATGTGGTGATGGAACATACTATAGAAATACACAGAATTATTTATGCCGGAATGGATTATGGGAAAATTATGGATAAGGATTAAAACACCTATTCTTTGAAGCAGGAACCCAAATTACCCTGTACTAACTTATATGGACACAAAAGATCCATTACAGGAAATTGCAAAAGAGTACTTTAATATCAATTACCTCTTCCCCTACCAGCGACTGGTTATAAGTAACATTCTTGAAGCGGCAGGAGCAGAAGGATTTGTACAGGAATCGGAGAAAAATCCTGTAACTGGAAGATTTGAAATCTATGACACAAGATCAAACCAGATAGTAATTCTTCCCACTGGGGCAGGTAAATCACTCTGCTTTATGCTCCCGTCAGTGCTTTTACCTGGGCTTACAATAGTTGTGTTTCCCCTGCTCTCCCTTATTGCAGACCAGGCAAGACGGCTTATAGAAGCAGGAATAAATCCCGGTATACTAAGGGGCGGACAGAGCAAAGCTGAAAGAGACAAACTCTGGAAGGATGTGGAAAACGGTGCAGTTAATTTTATACTGACAAACCCGGAGACCATCTTAAAAGCAAATATGCTGTTAAAACTAAAAAGTTATACTGTTTCACATATTGTTATTGATGAAACTCACACAGTATCCGAATGGGGAGACACATTCCGGCCGGTTTATCTGGAACTTAACAAGCTTACCTGTGGTTTCGATGAACTGGAGAGACCTCCGGTTGTAACAGCTTTTACTGCAACTGCATCAGATCAAATATTAAAGAGAGTATGCGAAATTGTCTTTCCTGGTAAATCTCCCGAACTCATTGCAGCCAACCCGGACAGACCCAATATCAGCTATCGTGTTATCCATACAATTTCAAAAAACAGACAATTAATAAAACTTCTGACAGTTGCAGAAAATAAGGCTTATGGCTACCCGGTACTTATCTTTTCCAGAAGCAGATCCGGTACAGAACTGACAGC
>JAUVLL010000002.1 GCA_030600745.1 Spirochaetaceae bacterium
CGATCTGGCAACGTAATTATTATGAACAAATTATACGAAATAAAAGATCCTATTATCAAATATCAGAATATATAAAATCCAATCCTGGCAAATGGCAGAATGATAAATATCATGAATAACATTTCCTTACCCACGCGTTAACGCCCAAAAATATAGTTTACTCCCAGTAAAGAAGAACTTTCCCCGACTGTCCGGAGGCCATTATTTCGAAACCTTTTTCAAACTCATCAATAGGCAGCCTGTGGGTAATTATACGTGTTATATCCAGACCTGAGCGTATCATGGCTGCCATTTTGTACCAGGTCTCGAACATCTCACGTCCATAGATACCCTTAAGGAGAAGACCTTTGAAAATAATATCATTCCAGTTTACCTGGGTTTCTCCTGGGGGAATACCCAGCATTGCAACCCGTCCTCCATTATTCATACAATGAAATAATTGATTCTGGGCAGAAGGATTTCCGGACATCTCCATACCAATATCAAATCCTTCTAGCATATGAAGCTCACCCATTATTTCTTCCAGATTGTCATTCTTAATATTACCGGCTCTGGTTGCTCCCATTTGTCTGGCAAGGTTAAGGCGGTAATCATTTACATCTGTAATAATAACATATCTTGCTCCGGCATGCTTTACTACTGCAGCGGCCATTATTCCTATTGGACCTGCTCCGGTAATAAGAACATCTTCTCCTACAGTATTAAAAGAAAGAGCTGTATGAACAGCATTACCAAATGGATCAAAAATTGCTGCTACTTCATCACCTATTCCAATAACAGTTCCAACAAACTCATGCCCTGTAATCATAGGAACAGGAACAGTTTTCTGAGACCATGCATCCCAATTATAGATATGTACATCAGTACCGCAGATGGCAGTAATTTTTATTTTTATTAGAAGATCATTATGACCATATTCCGGTTCTGGTGCATCTATCATCCAGATTCCAGGTTCTTTTTTAGTTTTTGCCAGTGCTTTCATCATTTTACTCCATCAATTATTTTTAGTGCCTTCTCAAATGCTTCCAGGAGCCTGTCAATATCCTCTATTGTATGTTTAGTAGATATCTATACCCTTATTCGAGCCTTTCCTTTGGGAACAACAGGAAATGAGAAAGGAATGACATAGATGCCGTTTTCATAAAGATTTTCTGCAATTTCTACAGCTATATATTCATCATAGAGCATAACAGGGATTATTGCTGTATCTCCATTTGGAACATCAAACCCAAGGTCTTTCATTTTTTCCCTGAAATAATCTGATTTCATTTTAAGGTCCAGAGAAAATTTGCCATTACTCTTTCTTAAAAGAGACAAAGCCTCTATGGAAGCAGCAGCTACTCCAGGAGCAAGGGTATTTGAAAAAAGATAGGGTCGGGATTTCTGCCTTAACATTTCAACAATCTCATTTTTTGCACATATGGCCCCCCCTGAGGCTCCCCCCAGGGCTTTACCAAAAGTTGTTGTTATAATATCTACTTTACCCAGCACACCACAGTGCTCAGCTGATCCTCTACCTGTCTTTCCTATATAACCAGTTGCATGTGAATCATCGACCATGACAAGGGCGTTATATTTTTCTACAAGAGCACATATTTTATCTACCGGAGCTATATCACCATCCATTGAAAAAACACCATCTGTGCAGATTATCCTATACCGTGAATCTCTTGTCTCTATAAGCTCTTTTTCAAGATCTTCCATATCCATATGTTTATAACGAACCCGCTTTGCTTTAGATAGTCGAATTCCATCTATTATAGAGGCGTGATTAAGTTCATCTGAAATAATTGCATCTTCACATCCTGTAAAGGACGCTATCTCTTTTTCAAACTGCTTATGTATAGATTGGGTTCCGCATATAAACCTGACAGAAGATAGTCCAAAACCCCATTTCTCAATACCATGAGATGCAGCTCTTTTAATTTCTTTTTTATTGGCAAAACCTATCTAGTTATTTGAACAGAAATTAAGTACCTTTTTACCATCTTCTGTCTCAATATTACTTCCCTGGGGTGTAGTTAAAACTCTTTCGTTTTTATAGAGTTTCATCTCCTTCAGTTCACTAAGTTTTTCTGTAAGATGATTTATAAAATCACTATTCATAATTTCTCCTTTAATTGAACCTTAGATACTTTGAGTATATAGTATGAAGGAATAAAATGTAGTTAATTTATTAAAAAAATTAGAGGAATCGTAAAAGTTTCTAATAATTGATACGGGCTGGTCGCAAACAAGTTTGCTGCTCGCCTATGCAACCTTAGGAGTAAATATGACTTTTTTAGAAAAATACGCAAATGTAATTCTTACCAGCCTTAATCTTCAGAAAGGACAAAACCTTTTGGTAAGAACAGAACCAGTGCATTGGAAGTTTGCATCCATTATTGCAGCAGAAGCTTATAAAAAGGGAGCCAGATATGTAAGGGTTGATTCAAATGAAAAAGAAAATCAATTACTTTATAAGGCAAGAGTTGAGAATTCTCTGGAAGAGTACCTTGATTATGTTCCTACTATAAAAACAGAAACATATAAAATAATGGTTGAAGAAGGCTGGGCATTGATATCTTTAAATGGGACAGAAGATCCTGATCTATTATCCACCATTGATCCAAATCGAAATACTATAATTGGCAAAGCAATTGCAGAAGCTGGAAAACCTTTTAGAGAGGCCGTGCAAAATCACCGTATTCAATGGATAGTTGCTTTTGCTCCCACAGAAATCCTCTCTGGCAAAATAATGGATGTACCTCCGTCCCCACAGGCCTTAGACAAATTGTGGGAAGTTCTTACACCAATCCTGCATCTGGATGATGAAGATCCCTCTGCAACATGGCGTGAAAGAGGATTAACTTTAAAAAAGAGATCTTCTGTTTTAAATAAATTACAGCTTAAGGAAGTATATTTTAAAGGTCCCGGTACAGATTTAAAGGTTGGATTAAGGGGAAAAGCCAGATGGGAAGGCGGCAGTTCTATTTCTGAAAAAGGTATTGAGTTTTCACCTAATATTCCAACTGAGGAAGTTTTTACAGCACCTGATTTTCGATTGACAGAGGGTCGGGTACAAATTACAAGACCTGTTCTGGTTCCAACTATTGGTAAAATAATAGAAGGCGGATGGCTGGAATTCAAGGCAGGTAAAGTTGTGAATTATGGAGCTAATTCAGGTAAAGATGTACTGGACCAGTATCTTGCAATGGATCCTGCAGCTGCTTATTTAGGTGAGCTGGCTCTGGTTGACAGTAACTCACCAATCTTTAAATCAGGAAAAACCTTCTACAACATTTTGTTTGACGAAAATGCATCCTGCCATATAGCCCTGGGGAGTGCATACCCTGATTGCTATGAAGACGGTGGCAGTATGAGTGAGAAAGATTTACTGGATAATGGTATAAATATTTCCAACCTGCATACAGACTTTATGATTGGTTCCCCGGATGTGGACGTTACTGGTTTAACCTGGGATGGAAGGAAAGTTGATATAATTATAGATGGTGAGTTTGTTGGGGAGTTTGCCTGAGTTTTATCTATACTCTATTTTCTTCTCTTATTGCGTTTGCAAGCTGGTTAAACCTATCAATGGTATGTTTGTAAAACATCTGCCAACCATCACATAAGGCACTGAGTATGCCCGATTCTGCATTTGGACCTCTCATTTTCTGGCAGTCTCTGTCCATAGTACACTGAGTGTATATCCCTTTTACAAGATAGTTCAGTACAGAATCAAAATGACGGATAGAAACTCTTCCTGAATCTTTCCTGTACCACATATCAAAAATTTTACATAGGAATTCTCCCCACTGTACTCCCGTAATGGAATAATGGGTCAGTTCTCCTTTGTCATCATATTCCACACATGGTATAAACTGTAGAAAATTAAACCCTTTATCCCTGTAGTATTTATACAACTCTCCCGGGCTTTTTACATTATCCGAGTTTACAAGACATAAAATATTGAATTCAACCTTTGCCTGCCGGAGGTGTTCAATACCCTGCATGACCTTATTGTGGGTGGGGTCACCACTGACAGTAAGGCGGTATTTATTATGAAATTCTTTTGGGCCATCCAGGCTAACTCCAAGTAGAAAATTATGCTTTGCAAAGAAATCTGCCATTGGTTTATCTATCAACGTAGCGTTTGTTTGAAGTGCATTAGTGATTACTGCATTAGGTGGAGCATGTTTTTTTTGAAAATCCACTGCCTTTTTAAAAAAACCTAAGCCCAAAATAGTAGGCTCACCTCCCTGCCAGGTGAAACTATATTCAGGCATGGGAATTTTCATATAATCTTTAATCATCTTCTCCAGAATATTATCAGACATAACAGGTTTATCACCAGGTCTCACATAATCAAGGTGATCAATATAGAAACAGTATTCACAACGTAAGTTACATGAAGCAGAAGCAGGTTTTATCAGTAGTGAAAATGGTTTAACTCTATTCATATGGATTTATTGTGATAGTATAATTTGACATTGTCAATCTGCTAAATAATTAACGGCGAGTTTACAAAAGATTTTTCTTAATCCCTGAATACTCAGATTTAATCATTGTTTTCTGAAACCATACGGAAGGCTTCTATAAGAGTATCAGTATCCTCCATAGTATGCTCACTGGAAATTTGAACCCTTATTCTTGCCTTCCCCTTTGGGACAACAGAAAATGAAAAAGGAACTACATATATAACCGGTTGCATGAGAGTCATCCACCATAACCATTGCATTATATTTCTCTGCCAGATCACAGATTTTATCGAGCGGTGTAATATCACCATCCATAGAAAATACTCCGTCAGTACAGATTATCCTGAACCTGGAACTTTCAGCTTCTTTAAGAGCATTTGACTTGTTTCAAATGTTTTAATACCCATTAACTTTTCATAAACGGACAATGCCATAAGTTTTCCGTCAATGAGATTTATTACATTTTTGAATTTTGAGTGTATCTTGAACTTACCCTGTGCTTGAAAAGCTGAAACACCGATTGAAATATTTTTATAGCTTGTGAATAATTTCATTTTCTACAACAATATTTATAACACATCTATTTATTTTTTCAAATTTTTTAAAAGATTTTTTTAAAATGGGGACGGTTTCCATCCCCAATATTCTTATTTTTTGAATTTTCTTAAAACATCAAGTGCGTAATCAATATCAGATTCAGTATGATCACCGGCGATCTGGAATCTGATTTCTTCCGATCCCTTGGGAACTACAGGGTAGTTAAGTCCTGTGGCAATAATACCATTCTCTGTCAAAAATGCAACTATATCTGATGTTAATTGTGTATCTCTAACCATTAGAGGAACTACCGGATGTTCACCATCAAGTGTTTCATAACCTGCATCCTTCAAACCCTGTCTGAATTTTACCGTTAATTTTCTCAAGTGTTCAAGTATTTTTAATCCTTCCGGACTTTCAATAATATCAATTGCTTTTGATGCTGCCGCTGCTTCTGAAACCGTTATTGGATTTGAGTAGATATACATTGGAGAAGTTTCTCTGAAATATTTCAATATTGCATCAGCAGAAACAACATATCCTCCGTTCACGCCGAAAGCTTTTCCAAGAGTTCCAATTAGAATATCTACTTTTGCTTTTGTATATTCCTCTGTTCCTCTGCCTGTTTTACCGAATGCACCGACACCATGGGAATCATCTACAACAGAAATTATACCTTCTTCAAATTCCGAATCGTATTTATTACAGATCTCAACGATCTCATCAAGTGGTGCATTGTCCCCTCTCATTGAAAAGATCCCGTCCGTTATAACAAGTAAGCGTTTTGCTTTTCCAATACTTTCCTTGATCTTTGTCTCAAGATCCTGCATATCATTGTGTTTATAAACTGCTTTTCCTGCTGGACGAGTAATTTTCATCCCGTTAATGATACAATTATGATTAAGTTCATCACTAACGATAATGGTCTCTTTTGTTGTAAGTGGTACTATAACGCTCATACTTGTAACATAAGCAGATGAAAAGATCATTCCGGCTTCTTTATTATGAAAGTCGGCAAGCTTTTTTTCCAATATGGAATGTATATTATATGTTCCGCTAATAAATCGGACGGCACCCGGTCCTACACCGAATTTTCTTGATGCATCTTCTTCAGCCTTGATCATATCATCTCTCAAGGACAATCCAAGATAGGAGTTTGAATTCATTTTTAAAAATTCTTTTTTTCCATTACCTTCAATAAAATACCTTGGACCTTTATTCCCTTTTGCTCTGATAATATCGGTTATGATCATCTCATCGCCTTTGCTGACATTTCGATCCTTTAGATCACTTACATAGGATCTCAATACTTTACTTAATTTTTCACTTGACATATATCCTCCTAATATTTGATATTTAATTTTATTGAAAGGTTCTTCAACATATCTTCTGTCATTTCTTCAATACCGAAAGCAGGTTTCCAACCCCATTCTTCTGTAGCAGCAGAATCATCCATAGAATTTGGCCATGAATCCGCAATACCCTGTCTAATTGGGTCAACATTATAGGAAAGATCAAATTCCGGAATAAACTTTTTGATCTCTTTTACCAATTCTTCCGGTGTAAAGTTCATAGCAGTAACATTGAAAGCATTCCTGTGTATTAATTTACCTGGATCTACTTCCATAATATCTATTGCGGCTTTGATGGCATCCGGCATATACATCATATCAAGGCGAGTTTCTTTACTTAAAAAACATTCATATTTTTTATTTTTCAATGCTTCATAGTAAATATCAATTGCATAATCCGTCGTTCCACCACCACCGGGAGTAACATAAGAAATTAAACCCGGATATCTCACGCCTCTCGTATCAACTCCGTATTTTGTATGATAATAATCACATAACAGTTCTCCCGAAACTTTGGTAACACCATACATTGAAGTAGGTCTCTGTATCGTATCTTGCGGGGTTCTGTCCTTTGGAGTTGAAGGACCAAAAGCACCGATGGAGCTTGGTGTAAATACCGAACAATCATATTTTCTTGCTATTTCCAATATAACCGCAATACCTTCAACATTAACCCTCCAGGCGAGTTGCGGATTATTTTCCGCTAATGCAGAGAGAATTGCAGCAAGATGATAGATGGTTCCAATATTATATTTTTTGACAATTTTTTCCAACTCATCATAATTTGTAACTTCAATGAATTCAAAAGGGCCTGAATTTAGAAGTTCATCTGATGGTTTCTTCTTATGCCCAACAGCAACAACCTGATCATTTCCATATCGCTTTCTGAGAGCAATTGTAAGTTCTGATCCTATCTGACCAACGGCACCAGTAACTAATATCTTTTTTTGTTCCTTAGACATCTTTTGTCCTCCTATAATTTAATGTAAAGGGATAACTCTTCACCAAAATTCACTTTCCTATATCCCATGCAAGAAGAATTTTCATCTCCCCTCCAAAATAAAAACTTGATAAGACAGCCCTAATACACTATAATGAATATTAGTTTGATATACCGCCCATAATTCAGTATAGTAGCTATAAGTTCACTATGTCAAACCTTTTATCAATAATCTTCTACAAGAAGGAAATATATGACAGAAAAAAAACTGCTTCCGATCGGGGATACAATAAGGGAAATAAGAAAAAACAATCAGATGACGCTGAGAGTACTGGCTGAAAAAAGCGGAGTATCAAAAGCAATGCTTTCCCAGATTGAATCTGACAAGGTAAATCCGACTATTGCTACTGTATGGAAGATTTCAACAGGACTTGGAGTTGATATCAATGAACTTACGAGAGTTGTCTCTGTCAAAAAGAGAAGTTTCACTCTTACACAAAAGAATGATAGAACAACATTTAACTGTGACGAGGAAGGAGTACATATAAATATCCTTACTCCGATTGATTTGATTGAAGACCTTGAAATGTATCTGATTACATTCCAGAAAGGAAGTAAACTTAGTTCAAAACCCCATTTCCCGCGGACTGAAGAGTTTCTTACACTCCTTGACGGAGAGATAACAGTTACTGCCGGAAATAATGTTACCGTAATGCATAAAGATGATTTTCTGACCTATCACAGCGATATAGAGCACTCTATTGAGAATACCGGAGAGAATAATGCTGTAGTACACATGGTTGTCCGGTACAAAAAAAAGATGACTAAACATTAAGAGATTCTATACTGCCACACAGAGTAAACTGTGGAGAGTTTATTTCTTTTTGTATTCTTATACGTCACTTATTCGACAATATTTTTATCAAAAAGTTCTTGACATATAAATACAATATGCTATTCAACATCAGGCTGATGACCAGCAACTACCCTGTCAATATCCTTTATTATATTTTCCGGTAAGACCGCCGGATGGTGGTTTTTAAAGATCTCTTTTGCCTCTTCATTCAGTTTCACGGCAAGATCCTTCTTTCCCTCATCTTCCCATGCCTGATAACGGTCTCTGTTCAGGAAACGTGGAAACCATAAGGTTTTTCTGAAATGTTCCACTGTATGCTCTTCCATGAGAAAGTTGCTTCCATCCAAAACCCTCTCCACCACATCAAGAGCAACTGTATTTTCATTGAAATCCAAAGGACGAAGCAAATACTTGACAGAATTGATAATTTCATCTGCAAAAAGCAGTGATTCAAAAGATGATGTAAGACCTGACTCGAGATAGCCGCAGTCATGAATAATATTGCAACCGTTCAATGTTGCCATGTAAATGGACATTGCGGATTCAAATCCAGCCTGGGCATCAAGTACTTTTGAATCGGTTGCTCCGGCAATACAGAAAAACGGAAGCTTATAATAATGAGCCATATCTGCCAACCCATGATTAATAACATTCAATTCAGGAGCTCCGTACCTGAAAATATTGGTTTTCATATCCATGGCAGTTGCATCACCGCCAAAAATAAATTTTGCACCCTCTTTCTTTTTCTGAAAAACAACAAGACCGGCCAGAGACTCGGCTACAGTCTGTACAAGAATTCCCTCAATAGTAACGGGGGCCGATGCCCCCAGCATGGGACTGCCGATATAGACAAAGGGGACCTCATAATCACAGCAGACCAGCCCCTTGTCCATCCCCATTTCTGTATGAAGGAGGGGTGACACAGGTTCTGTATACAAAATAAGGGAAGGCTTGCTTTTCAGCTCATTTATCCCTCCCACAGATGCTGCAGCCATCCGGATCATCGTATTCATATCATTTCTTCCATGACCGGTGACAATTATTGGTTTTTCAGTATTTTTCAGCATTGCATCGTATTGATGCACAAAATTGCTCCCCTTTGGACTATCATAGGCAATACCAAAGGACATAACAAAATCAATATTCGGAAGTGCATCACTGAATACGGCAAGTCTGGCAACATCATCTTTCAAAGAGGCTCGTCTCTCTCCTGTATCAAGATCAATGGTAGTAGGACAGTCAGAACCTGTTCCATAATTACAGGATCCCTCCTTAAGTTCCATGGCCAGTTCACCATTCCTGTTAAATACCTCTATTTTTTCGGGAGCTACTTCCAAAGCCTCCCGGACCATTTTCCGGGGTATCCTTATTCTATCAGGGTTTGAGACATCACACCCGGCATGACCTAATATATCCAGGGCCTCTGCGCTTTGTACTCTGCACCCGATCTCCTCCATCATTCTGAGAGCATAGTCATTGACCTGTTGTATCTGTTCATTTGACAGAATCTGGTTACTAATTGGTTTTCCCAGTGATACTGACATTTATCCCTCCTGAATTCCCTGTCGGCAGATTTGTTCAATGCCTGTTCAGATTATGTACTCGTATTACATTTAAGTCAATATATTTCTTTTTTTATTTTTTAGATAGATTATTTTAAGTTTTTTATACATTTAGTCCATTTTCTATTTGATTTTTGCTCCATAATAAATGACTGCATTGACAGACAGGAGGTGTAATTGTATAAATACATTATTGGAGCTTAGAAACCGGATGGTCGATGAAAAATATGAAATAGACAATCTTGACAGAGAAATAATATTTGAACTGCAGGAAGATGCCAGAAGACAATTCAAAATTATTGCCGGGAAACTAAAGGTCTCTGAAGGCACTATTAAAAACAGGGTGGAACGACTTATTAAGCAGGACATCTTAAAGCTGGAAGCCAGAGTTAATCCCTTTGCCCTGCCAAGAAGAATCTCAGCAATTGTGGGTGTAAATTTAAAAGAACGGAATCATGAAGAAATTATGAAGAAAATTGAGAAAATCCCATGGGTAACCAGTGTCTGGAATGCCAGCGGCCGTTTTGATCTTTTCTTTGAATTAATGGTCGATTCACTGGAATCACTGAATGGTGCTCTTTTTAAGAATGATTTAGAAAAAATCGGCGGTATATCTTATACTGAAACATTTATCATTCTGTCTTCAAATACCAAGTATTTTAAGATATACAGACCTTAAACACTGAGGAGTTCCTTACACTTCCTGACGGAAAAATAATAGATAATTAATTTCTATATTCCTCCAGCCGATCCGTCTCTCCTGACATCAGCAATTCCCTGAAACCCGCCACCCCCTGATTGCTCTTTAAGAACAGTCTGTATCCCACCAAAATAGAAACTGAATGGTTCCCGTCTATCGATCTCATACCCGTCCTCTTCTAAACGGGACAGAACAGATGGATGGAAACGGTCAGCTTCAATACTTATAAGGTTGTTTATAGAGTAATGCATCCTGGGCTCTTTCATTGCTTCATATATGGTCATATTACGATCAACTACATTTATAATAAACTGACTCAGTGCAGTAAAAATTCGCTGACTTCCGGGAGTGCCAAGCACCATCCATGGAGAATCTTTATGAAAGATAATTGAAGGAGCAACTGAAGAAAAGGAGAGACCATTAGACCTGAAGTAGTGAGGATGCTCCGGAGAGTCCAGATTCATATCGGAAAGATAAGTATTATAAAGGAATCCGAGGCCTTCAGCAGCTGCTTTGCTTCCAAAAAGATGATTTATTGACTGAGTAATACCAACAGAATTACCTTGAGAATCCATTACTGACAGATGCGTGGTTTCTCCACTGGCATCAGGAAAATATTTTTCCATCATGCTTTTGATATTTATACCTGCGGATTCTCCGGTCAGCATAAAATCATTTTCCGGAGAATAAGAATCTGGAGAGGGAATATTCTCTTCGTTTAAATGTAATGCCGATTTGAATATTCCTGCCAGTAATGAATATGATTCAGGAATCTGTGCAGCAATAACGGATGACGGACAACGATCAAGGGCTCCAAGTGTATAGAGCAGCATTCTTCCACCGGAAGAGGGAGGCAGAGTTGCAATTTTCAATCCTCTGTACATTGTTGTAATGGGTTTTCTCTCAATAGGCCAGGGTATTCTCCCCAGATCATCGGATCGCAGGAATCCGCCATTTGCACGCATATCTTCATCAATAATACTGGCAGGTTTTCCTGTGTAGAAATACTCCGGACCAAAGTCCGCAATGTCCTGAAGAATTAATACAAGATCAGGTTGAGTAAACAGATCCCCTTTTTCAAAAGGTTTCAAACCATCTTTAAGATAGTAACGAGCACCTGATAAAGAGGGGACTTCCCTGAACAGGGACAATTCCTTCACCTGAAGATCATGCTGAAATTGAGTAATTTTATATCCCTCTTTGGCAATATTAATCGCCGGTTCCAGTATTTCATTCCATTTCAACCGGCCGAAACGCCTATGGAGGTGTCCCAAAACAGCCACAGTACTGGGAACTGTAGTCCCTGTGTAACCAACACTCAGAGATTCATCGTCTACAGAGTCAATATCAACAAGCCCCGGAGCTCGGCTAGACCCATCGAGAGCCATGGTAATACCGTCTATATGAAGGATAACATTGGATTCTCCCCCTATACCGCTTGCCTGGGGTTCACAAACACCAATGGCAAATGCCGAAGCACAGGCTGCATCAACAGCATTTCCACCCCTTCGCAGTATTTCGACTCCTGCCCTGGTTGCATCAGGAAATGCTGTCGCAACCATGCCCTCCCCTGCAGACGAACTCTTCATGTCCGATGTAGAGCAGAATTTGCTTTCAATAGCTGCAATATCCATGAAAATCTCTCCTGATTTTTTATTTAAACAGATTACTGAAAAAGTCTTCCAGACACCAGACGCTGATGACTTAGTTCTATTATTGAAACAAGAAGTTTTGTCCGGTTAAGGAGGCTGTTCTTAATCATATATTCCCTGTCACTATGATCGTACATACCTATAGGGCCCAGGCCATCAATTACCGGAGTGCCCGCTGCAGATATAATATTTGCATCGGAACCGCCCGATCGAAATTCTTCAAGTACAGAAATATTAAGACTTTTCCCCGCTTCGGCTGCAATATTAAACAGTTCTCTGTTTTGTTCTGTTGTAACCATTGCAGGGCGATCGGCTATCTTAACCAGTCGGCTGGTTGTACCTGTTACATCTATACGATCATTGATCTCTTCAAGTCTGATCATAAAGGCACTAAAAGTCTCTTCAGTACTATAACGAATGTCTATTGCAGCCATAGCAGTTTCAGCTATGCTGTTCGGACCCGTACCACCTTCTATTTTACCAACATTTACAGTCAGTTCCGGGAAGGTATTGTTTAAAGATTCTATCTCTATAATTTTATGAGCAAGATCCAATACAGCGCTGGATTTTGCTTCTGTTAAGTTAGCTGCATGTCCTGCCTTCCCTTTCACATGGATCTCCAGACCCAGACGACCCTTTCGACCTGTAACCACTTCCCCGTTCATACCACCGCATTCAGTAACCAGGGCCATAGCACTTTTTTTTGCCTGTAAGGCAATAATCGCCCTGGATACAGGAGAACCGATCTCCTCATCTGTATTAAAAATTACTCTTATTGGTATTTTGGAAAGCATATTACAGGAATTAAGGGCTTTCAGGGCATAAATGATTGAAACAATACCACCCTTCATATCAATGACACCCGGTCCATAGACATTTTTTTCATCTTCACGAAAGAACTTGAAATCAGTATCCTCCGGGAATACCGTATCCAGATGACCTACCAGTAAAATATTGCCTGAATCCCCTGCCGAATGACTGGAAAAGATCAGGGTGTCTCCATAGTTCTCATTTTCAAAGCGTGTTAACCTGAAGGGAAGATCCTCAACTGCTTTTACTACAGCATCACAGACCCGGTTTACACCGGGTTTATTGTGAGTACTGCTCTGAATCAGAACAAGATCCTTCAGGAGTTCAAGGATCCCATCACTCTGCCCCTCCAGATAATCTACAGATAAAGATCCCATATCTAATCCTTGTAACCGGCAAAAGCAAAATCTGTTTTCCTATATATTTCAGGATCTGCATCCGGATAATCAACCTCCTCCCCGGACCATGGTTTCCTCAAAACCACTGCACTATCTTTTTGACCGATAACATTGTCACGGTGCATAGGAACCTTTCCCCCCGCTGTACAGATATAGCGCGGTATGGCATCACCGGATATGTTCCCGTACATGCTCTCTATAATATCTCTCCCAATCTCAACAGGAACGCGCAGATGTGCAAATTGAGCATTTCTATAGGAGCAGTTAAAAACATAATAGGGGCGGACATAAGCCTCATGAATGGTCTCGCATAGCTTCCACATCTTTACACGGGTATCATTGATCCCTTTCAGGAGTACAGCCTGATTCATGACTGTCATTGATACTGATGAAAGTTTCCTAAAAGCCTCTCTACTAACAGGAGTAATTTCCTGGGCTGTATTTATCTGTGTGACTACACGAATTGGTTTTTTGTCATTGCTCTTACCAAGAATATCAAGAAGTTCATCGTCTATCCTCATTGGTGCTGTAACAGGAATACGAGTACCAAGGCGTTTTACAGTAATATGGTCTATTGAGTCGAGCTCATCAAGAAGAAATTTGATCATATCGTTGGGCAGAACAAATGCATCTCCCCCGGTTACCAGAACATCCCGAATAAAGGTATTATTCCTTATATAGTCAAGAGCTTCCCTATACGCCTCTTTACGGTAGATATTGTCTTTTTTCCCAATATGGGCAATTCTGAGGCAATGGGTGCAATACATGGCACACATGTTTGTCGATTTAACAGATACAACCCTGGGATAGAATTGATCAATCAATCGTGCCGGTGAGTGATCTGCAGCTACGGGTGGAATTTCTTCACCTACATTGTCAACCATTTCTCCTGTAGGCACACTTTGTATTAAAACAGGGTCATTTATTTTTCCAGGCTGGATAAGGCTTGCATAATAGGGAGTTAAGCGCATACGGTAGGATTTGGTAACCCTCAGAACATCCTTGATTGCAGAAGAAGGAAGATCCAGAACTCTGGAAAGAGTGTCAACAGAATTGATGGCGTATTTAAGCTGACCATTATACGAATTCCAGTCTTCTTCACTCATATTGAGCTCTTTCATAATCCTCTTCTTATTATCCAGGATACTGTCCCAGAGCTCAATACCGCTTGGTGCTTCGGTATCCTTCTGCTGCAGATAATCTTTCACACGTTCGTTGGCCGCCTCAACAATTGGAAGGGCACGGTTTATTCGACCGCCTACAGTAACTCCATGTTCGTCGATCTCCTCATGACGCTTAGCAATAGTAACGAGATCATCATAGCTCAATCCCAGGTCAGACAGAAGAATACCCTGCTTCCGGCGCAACTCAAGAAGCTGTAAAAAGAAATCAATAATAGACTGGGTAAGCTCGGTTTGCTTCAATATGTCGAGCTTATTAGTCATTTCATCAATTATCTCCTGTGAAACTCCGGAACCCGCTGTACCTGATGCAAACAGCTCATCAAAAAGCTCCCCGGTAAAAGAATCAAGCGACCCATGTTCGATTTTATTATCACTCATTATCATTCTCCCCAATAGAAATAATTTCTTTCATAATTCAGACTTCTGCCTGTTATCAGACCATTTAAGTCTATGTCTATTCATCTATAGCAAATATTCATTGCAAGTTCAATATACTAAATAAAGTTTATTATGTTATTCACTATTAATTCTTAGGTTTTTGTCTTGACAGAGGGACCCGGCATACATATTATTGGTAAATAATATCGATTAACTGTACTTATTTTGGACAGCTTATGGAGGATAATGTATGTTTAATATTCAAGATTCCGGCTTATCAAAGGTTCTGACCCACGCTACCGATATGGTAGCTGATCATGCAAAGGGTGTGTATATTTATGATTCAAAGGATACAGAATATCTGGATTTTACTTCCGGAATAGGTGTAACCAGTACCGGGCATTGTCATCCAAAAGTTGTTTCTGCAATTAAAAAACAGGCTGAATCACTTATATTCGGGCAACTGAATATAGTAGTTCATAAACCTGTACTGGAACTGATTGATAGACTTAAGAATATTGTCCCTTCCGGTCTTGACAGATTTTTCTTTTCAAACAGTGGAGCTGAGGCAGTAGAAGCTTCTGTAAAACTGGCAAAACGAGCAACAGGACGATCCAATATCATAGTTTTTCAGGGAAGCTTCCATGGCAGAACACATCTGACCATGTCTATGACAACCAGTAAAACAATTTACAGGGCACAGTATCAGCCTTTGGTTCCTGGTATCTTTGTAACACCATATCCATACTCATATTATTACGGATGGAATGATGATGAAACATCCAGCTTTGCAATAAAGGAATTGGAACGTCTTTTTAAATCTCAGACTACTCCGGAAGAGACTGCAGCTATTATAATTGAACCTGTACTTGGAGAAGGCGGATATGTAGTTCCACCCAGAGGATTTATCAAAACCTTAAGAGAAATCTGTGATAAGTACGGCATCCTTCTTATTGCCGATGAAATACAGTCCGGATTTGGAAGAACCGGAAAATATTTTGCAGTAGATCATGAAGATGTTGCTCCAGATATAATGGTTATGGCAAAAGGTCTTGCCTCAGGTATGCCTCTTTCATGTATCGCCTACAAACATGACCTGGAGAAGAATTGGCTTCCGGGAAGTCATGGCGGCACTTATGGGGGAAACCCGGTATCCTGTGCGGCGGCTGTTGCAACGATTGATGTAATTTCCAATGAAAATCTGGTTACCAATGCTGCTATAAGAGGAAAGCAATTACTGGAAGGACTGAAAACTCTAAAAAAGAAGAATAAGCGTATCGGGGATGTAAGAGGATTGGGACTTATGGCGGCTGTAGAGTTTGTCAGGGACAATAAGCCCGATCCTGAGACTACGAAAGCTGTCATTGCAGAGGCTGCCGACAGAAACCTTCTCCTTTTAAGTTGCGGTACTTTTGGGAATGTTGTCAGATTAATTCCGCCTCTTATTGTTAACGAAGCTCAGATAGAAAAAGCACTGACCATATTTGAAGATGCCCTGGACAATCTTTAGTCATTATGTGTTTAAGTATAAATACAGATATATTTTCCAGCCGGGGCAATCCATTTCCTATACTGAAGCAAATTGCAGAAAAAGGGTTCAAATATATTCAATGGTCCCACCACTATGGTACTGATTTTTATTATAATAAATCTGAAATTAAGGAAATTAAAAACAGATTAGATGAATACGGTCTGATCCTTAATGATCTTCATGCAACAATCGGAGTTGAAAAAAGGTGGTTTTCGGAAACTGAATATCAAAGGAAGGCCGGAGTCGAACTTGTAAAGAACAGAATTGAGATGACAGCAGAGCTTGGAGGAGATGTTATTGTACTTCATCCCTTTAATACTCCTGATCCGGACTTATATGATATACATTATAAACAGGGAAAAAAATCATTAAATGAACTTAAAGAGGTTTGCCTGAATACAGGAGTTAAAATTGCTCTTGAAAACCTCACATCCATGCAGACTTTAACAACAATAGAGAAATATTTTGATAATTTTAAGGATAATTTTCTTGGATTTTGCTGGGACACCGGACATACAAATAATCTGGAACCTGAAGCAATTGATTATGCTGATAAATTTACCAGTGAAAGATTGATTGCACTTCATATTAACGACAATATGGGGGATGGAAGGGACCTTCACGGTATTCCTTTTTCAGGAACTGCTGATTGGAAAAAAATTACAAAAATTATCTCAAAATCATCTTATTCCGTAAAAAAACCTTTAACTCTGGAAGTAGAACATGGAGAAGAAAAAACACTTGATGAATTTATAAAAATTGCAATGGAAAAAGGATTAATAATTAATAAAATGGTAAAAAACCACAGAAAACAGCATAGTCTGTAATTCAGGTTCTATTTTATTCTCAAAAATTCTTTACGGTAGCATCTGCCTGAGCTTTTTCAATATGCTCCATCATAAGTTTTAGGGACAATTTCGAATTCCCTTTTTTTACAGCATTGAATATCTTAATATGATCCTCCAAACCTTTTTCCGGTCGGCCTTTAAGTTTTAAAGTTGTCTGCCTGGTTTTGACAAGAAGACCTTTAGCCATTAAAAGCATCTTCTCAAACACACTATTTTTGCATGCTGCTGCAAGGGCATCATGAAAAGCAGTATCACCTTCAATCCCGATACCCCCATTTTCAATATCTTCTCTCATTAAATCAATACTTCTTTCCATCCTTGCTATATCTTCTTCTGTTCTGCGTAAAGCCGCAAGTCTGGCTATTTCAGTCTCAAGAATTCTACGGAATTCAAGCATTTCAATAATAAGCTCTTTTTCATTTCCCAGAATTTCAGAAAAAGGATTGATAAGGGCATCAATTGAAATCTTTTTTACAAAGGTCCCTCCGCCAACTCCAACCCTGGAATCAAGAAAGCCCAAAGTTCCCAGAACACGAAGAGCTTCCCTGATTGAAGCCCGGCTGACCTGAAATAATTCTGACAACTCTCTTTCACTTGGAAGCTGATCACCGGTTTTATAAGTGCCGTCAATAATCATGGATTGAAGCTTCTTAAGCACCTCTTCTGATAATCGACGTTTTTTTATCGGCTTAATTTTATTATCCATATTTCGGGTAATCCTATTTATATTGATTGGATTGCTTCTTCAAAAGCAGTATTAATCATTTCGATGGGTACTTTTTTAATATACCCCCCCTTCTCCATTGATTCTATAAGGTTTCTGGAATAACTTATCTCTTCCTCTGCCTTTTTAAAAACCTCATCTCTTGTCATTATTACCCTTGCAAGTCCCTCTTCGATAGCCTGCATGGCTACATCCGCGGCCTCACAGGGAAAAACTCCCGGTTCTTCCATTGTCGCAATTATATTATCCGGTGTTATTCCCCTTTCCTCCGCATATTTAGCAAGCGATTTTGCTGCCGCTATTGTCATTCCATCAGAAATCTTTTTTGCCCTGACAAGCAAAGCACCCTTCAAAATACCAGGAAAACCAACAGAATTATTAACCTGATTAGGAAAGTCTCCTCTGCCTGTTGCAACAATAAATGCCCCGGCAGCTTTAGCAGCATAGGGATAGATCTCCGGGACCGGATTTGCACATGCAAAAACAATAGATTTTGAAGCCATTTTTTTTATATCGACCGGAGAAACCGTATCCGGGCCTTGTTTGGAAAGTGCAATGAGAACATCCGCCCCGGTCATAGCTTCACTAAATGTTTCAATTTTACCTGGATTCGTTTTCTGACAGAGTTCCCACTTTCGGTAAAAGCGTTTGTCTTCTTCAATATCTTTACGGTCTCTATTAAGAGGACCCTTTGAATCGAAAACTACAATATTTGCAGGATTAGCTCCAGCCTGTATTACAATTCTGGCAATAGTTGAATTTGATGCTCCTGCACCCAAAAATACAATTTTTACTTCTTCAAGTTTTTTATCAGCCAGTTTAACTGCATTTATCAGACCGGCAAGGGTCACACAGGCTGTTCCCTGTGCATCATCATGCCATACAGGAATATCACATTCTTCCCGCAGTGTATCAAGCACTTTATAGCAGTTCGGTTGTGATATATCTTCAAGATTAATTGCTCCAAAACCAGGCTGGACCATCTTTACAAATTCTATTATTTTATCAGGATCATGCTCACCCTTACTGTTTCTACTGTCAATGCAAAGGGCTGTAGCATCAACTCCCCCAAGGTACTTCATTAAAAAAGCCTTTCCTTCCATAACCCCAAGACCTCCCGGAGGGGTACAGTCCCCATCACCCAGGACCCTGGTTGAATCGCTTACAACAGCAACATAGTTACCTTTATTGGATAAATCATACGCTGCATCATTATCATCTCTTATTATTGTTGATACTTTTGAAACTCCGGGAGTATACCATACATTAAACCAGTTGAAACCGAAGACACCCGCCTTAGGTACTGTCTGCATCTTACCGCCATAAAATTTATGGGCCTTTTCGGAAAGATTTTTCATGAAATCTGTTTTAACCCTTGCTTTCTGGCTTTCATTTAGTCCACGTTTTTCTATCTCTTCCTCTATATTTGCTAAATCAAGATTTATCATTAAAAACACTCCTTATTATTTTTTTAGCTGTTTGCTGTATAGTTGGGTAGTATTGAACCGCCAAAAGGGATGATATGAACAAGAGCATCCTTGCCTTTTCTCCCAAGAGCTTCATCCAAAGCCTGCTGAGGTTCTTTAAAAGGTTTCATAAATATATTTCCGACAAGGGATGGATCCATATCCGATACAAGATATATCTCTGCATTCTTCAGTATCAAAGCAATTGCAGCTGCTTTATGTCCTCCAAGAATAAAGTTCTTTCGAATTTCCTCTATCATGAGTTCAGGTTTTTCAAATTCTATCATCCACTTTTCGAATTGTCCCCCACCCAGACCTTCTGTGCATGCTGCAACAAGAATTATAATCCCACCCTCTTTAACCGCATGTTTGGCATTTTCAAGGGCTTTATGGGCCTGATAAAGATTAATATCTTTAGGATAACCTCCGGGGGAAACAACCACTATATCTGCTTTAGTATCTATCGGACAGCTGTAAAGCCTGTCTATTAATCTACACCCCTCTCTATGGGCAGCTACAGGATCGCCGGCAAAAGCTCCTATAATTTTTTTATGCTCATCAAGCACAACATTAAAAAGAAAATCAATTTTAATAAAATCAGCAACCTCTTCGATATCATCTCTAACCGGATTATTAATTAAATTTCCTCCACAGGCTTTGTCCTTCACCATATGACTGTGGTTCTTCTGTATAGCAGAAAAGGTTGAAACCCCCGGCATAACAGCCTTGTATCCGCCGCTGTAACCGGCAAAATAATGATATTCAATATTTCCAAGACAGATTATTTTATCTGCATGGACAACCGGTCTAAAAATATCAACAGGAGTCCCCCTTGATGTCACCCCTAATGATACTACATCATCAGGATCACTATCTATACAGCTTATTCTTATAAAAATGTCATCACCAACTAATTTTCTTTTTTCTTCATCTGTCTGCTTCCGATGGCTTCCAAGTCCAAAAACTATTGTTATATCATTGTCCTCTATTCCAGCTCTGTTTAATTCCATGATCAGTGCCGGCAAAATCTTATAGCCCGGCAACGGTCTTGTAATGTCACTCGTTATAATAACTACCTTTTCACCTTCTTCAAAAATATCATAAACAGGCAAACTCTTTATTGGATTTCTTAAAGCCTGTTCAACCACCTCGGCTTCCGAAAGCTGTAGATCAATCTTTTCCACATACATTACTTTCCCAATATTTTTTGCAGGTATTAATAGTGATTTATTCTGCTTTCCAAAGCCCAATTCTACCTTAGTAAAACCTTCTTTCATCTTCTGTATCATCTATACCCTCCATAATCGCCCCTACAGGAGATCTGCCAGAATCTCTACAAGATCTTCGGTCCCTTCCGCTATATGGACCCCGGAATTCCTTAATTCCGCCTCTTTCTTTTCTGCGGAACCTTCACCATCCGGCGAAACAATTGCTCCCGCATGTCCCATACTGGTATCATTAGGCACATTCTTTCCTGCAATGAGTGCAACAACAGGTTTCGTAATATGCTCTTTAATATAAGCAGCTGCCAACTCTTCTTCACTGCCACCTATTTCGCCTATCAATACAATTATTTTTGTATCAGGATCATTCTCAAAAAATGGAAGAATATCAGCAAACGTTGAGCCGGGGACCATATCACCTCCAACTCCCACTACTGTGGATTGACCTATCCCTTTCTGCTTTAATAAAAATACTGTCTCATAGCAGTTAGTAGCACTTCGGGACATTATCCCTACATTCCCGGGCATAAAAATCCTGTGTGCCATAAAACCGGCTTTTGCCTTTCCGGGAGAAATTACTCCGAAGGAGTTAGGTCCTATAAGCCTGCATCCTTTTTCTTTTGCAAGATGATGAAGTTTCAGCATTTCATGAACAGGGACCCCCTCTGCAATAGTAATTACCAATGGAATTCCAGAAATAATAGCCTCATATGCGGCCTTATACATAAATTTCGGCGGCACAAATAATAGAGTAGCATTTGCATCTGTTTCCTCCATCGCCTCCATTACAGTATTAAATACCGGCACGCCCAGTACTTCCCCGCCGCCTTTCCCCGGAGTAACCCCGGCAACGACCTTTGTTCCATACTCAAGCATCTGTTCAGTGTGAAATGTTCCTTCTCTTCCGGTAATTCCCTGAACAATAAGTTTTGTATTCTCATCTATAAAGAAACTCATACCTTCAGCTCCTGTGCCAGAATTTCAACTCCGTTTTTCAGTCCTTCAGCTATTTTGATACTGCCCCTGACACCGGCTATTATCTCAAGCCCCTTTTCCTTATTTGTACCTTCAAGGCGTATCACAAGTTTTGTGTCTGCAAAAAGTCCAATTCCGTTTTCAACTCCCCGGGCTATCTCATCACATCTGGTGATCCCTCCAAAAATATTCATAAATATTGTATCAACAAGGGGGTTCGATGCCGCTATTCGCAGGGATTCTGTTATGCGATCAGCTGTAGCACCACCTCCAAGATCCAGAGCACAGGTCACAGTCATACCCCTTTTTGTAATAAGATCAATTGAGGACATTATCATACCCGAACCATTACTGATTACAGCTATATTACCTTCATTATTTATTGGAATATATAGAAGATTAAATTTACGGGCTTCAGGAATAAGTTTGTTTTCTTCTATATCATCTCTGAACTCTCTTATATCATCGTGTCTGAAAAGGGAGTTATCATCAATATCAATTTTCCCATCCAGGGCCATCAATTTATTGTTGTCATCAACAATCAATGGATTTATCTCGGCAAGCATACAATCCATATCAATGAAGATATTATATAACTTCCTGCATATATCTTTGAAATCGGAACGATAATTCTGCTCAAGACCGGTTTTATCCATCGCATACTGAATGACAAAATCATTGAGAGGCTCCAGGGGACCAAGGAGGACTTTAGCTATTTTATCCGGATGCTTTCCGGCTATTTCATTAATCTCTACTCCACCCTCCGGGCTGAAGATCATTACAGGTTTTTTATGTTTCCTATCCAAAGTAAAGCTGAGATACATCTCTTTTTTCAATTCAATCATTTCAGGAAGAAAAATATATTTTACCGGAAGGTCCTTAATCTTCATTTCAAACATGGCCTTCCCTTTTTTAAGAAGTTCTGAATCACCTGATGCAAATTGAATACCCCCGGCCTTCCCGCGTCCACCAGTCTGGACCTGTGCCTTTAAGACAAGCGGATACTTCATTTTTCCTCTAAGCTTAGTCAATTCTTCCATCGAACCAACAACATTACCGCTTCTGCAGGGCAGATCATATTTTTCAAAAATTTCATGGGCTTTATACTCCAGCAGTTTCATATACTTTATTCCTCTTCAGCCCAAAGCTCTTCATCGCCGGGGACCGTATTGTTCTTCCTAATATTCGAGATTCTTGTAATATTAAGCAGATGTTTGTAATAGAAATTTTCAGAGATACTGTTATTACCCCATGACCCGCAACCCAGAGTACTGGATGCATTGAGACCGTTCAGGAAACTCCCCCCGCTGCTGGTAGCACAGGTCTGATTCACAAGGACCCTGCTTACGGGTACACGCATTCCAAGTTCATGGATGTGTTCCTTGTTATTAGAGTGGATCGAAACGGAATGGCCCTTGCCCTCTATTTCCAGATTATCGATTGCAATATCCACAGCTTCAGAAAAATCGTTGTATTTAAAAGGAGTAATTACCGAAAACATCTTTTCCTTACGCAGGAGGCTCTTTTTATTGGAAACTTCTTCCGGCATAACAATAACTTTGGTCTCTTTCGGGATTTCCAAACCTGCCGCCCCGGCAATTACACTAACACTCTGTCCAACCATATCCTTATTAATCTTCCCATCCGGGAACAGTACATTCAGAAGCTTTTTCCGCTCCTTGTCGCTCTCAACCCAGTAGCCGCCATAGGCTTCCAGTTCCTTTCTCATCTCCTCATATTTATCCACCGGGGTGATGATACTCTGTTCACCGGAGCAGATAATTCCACGATCGAAGATTCTTCCGTCAATAATCATTTTGACCGCTTCTTTTATATCAACATCCCGATCTATGATAGTCTGCACATTCCCCTGACCAACCCCGAATGA
Source organism: Spirochaetaceae bacterium (assembly GCA_030600745.1). Classification (GTDB taxonomy): domain Bacteria; phylum Spirochaetota; class Spirochaetia; order B11-G9; family B11-G9; genus JAJRQE01. The sequence continues at coordinate 23,485 of JAUVLL010000002.1, forward strand.
AGGTTTCCCGCTCGAATATGCGGCCCTGACCATCCCCGGTCCACCGGTAGCTACGATCACATCCACATTCTCCATCAGCAGATTGGTACGCTTCACACTTGCCCCGTCTACATACTGAATAAGATTATCCGGCGCACCATGTTTCTTAATTGCCTCATTCCACCTGTCGACCAGAAATTTGGTAGTTTTCTCTGCCCTGGGATGAGGAGCAATAATAATTGAATTTCTTCCCTTAACAGCTGCCATAGCATTGGCCATGGCAGTAACCTGGGGGTTGGTAGTCGGCTGTATTGCTCCGACAACTCCAACAGGCTTGGCAATCTCTATAATACCTGTTTCTTCATCCTCTTTAATGGTCCCAATAGATTTTTTACCCTTCAGGCTGTACCACAGAATTTTTGCCTTTCCAAGGTTTTTTGCAGTTTTGTATTCTACAGCACCCATTCCGGTTTCCGCTACCGCCATCTTTGCCAGCTCTTCTGCATTATCAAAAACATATTTGGCAATCTCCCGGACAATCCTGTCTATAGCTTTCTGGTCAAAAGACTCAATTTTTTTAAGTGCTTTTCCTGACTTTACTACCAGTTCTTTAATATATTCCTCATCTGTCATTCTACTTCTCCCTGTAAATATCTTCCAATGCAAGACCTTTCAAAGGTCTTACCTTTATATTATTAGCCCTTTAATTTCTTTTTGTCAATCACCAGCCCGACCTTCACTGTTTACCGGATGTCTATCAATTTAACACAATTCTAATATTACTATAATCTATTCTAAACATAACCCCTATAGTTTTTCTAATGATGATCAAGGCAGCAGCTGAAATTTTAATAATAAGGCTTGACAGCTGTGTATAGTATGCTAAACTAAATTTAACATATTAAACTTTTACCGGATACTTCGACTATAAAATATGTGAAATAACTGAAGGAGAGAAAGATGAAAAAGAAACTTATTGTTGTTCTGTTATCGCTGTTCATTGTATTCAGCGTATTTTCAGGCGGCGACAAAGAAACAACCACAGAGGATACGGGCGGATACATTGCAGCTCCAACCGTTTCTTATGCTATGGGGATAACAACTGAATTCCCTCAGCAGCTTGAACTGGTTGATTATGAGAAACAGACCGGTGAAAAACTGGAATTTACGGGTAATCCATTATTTGCTGAAAGAGAGAAAAGCAAAGATCTTCCATCTGTAGATCAACGACTGCCTGAAGAACCCCTTGTTGTTCTCCCGTATGATGTAATTGGTAAATACGGCGGCCAGCTTAAAGGTATGTGTATCTCTTATGAATCAGGTACATCCGAAGTTATGGCATGGCGTCACGCCAATCTTGTCAGATTTAGTGATGACATGAGCACATTAGTGCCGAATGTCGCTAAAGCATGGAAATGGAACAGTGACTTTACTGAAATTACATTTACATTGCGTAAAGGCCACAAATGGTCTGACGGCGACCCCTTTGATGCTGATGATATGGTTTTTTATGTAAATGACATTCTTCTTAACAAAGAGATCCACAAGGTTATTCCTTCTCCATGGAGCGGAGCTGTTCCAAGTATAGAGAAAATTAATGATGTCACTGTTAAGATGAAATTCGAAAATGCATTTACAGGTTTACTTTATTATTTAGGTGGAAGCGGATCTTATTTTGATGCATTTGCACCAAAACATTTTCTGGAACAGTATCACATTGAATATAACGCCAATGCCGATAAAGAAGCAAAGGCAGCCGGGTATGATAACTGGGTACAGCAGTTCGGCACTTACTGGAATAAATGGAAAGATGCAGTAGTTGCAGGTCCTGAGGGAGTTAAGGTCCCAACCCTTGAAAGTCATATTCTGCAGGAAGTACCTACAACACAACGCCGTATCTATATTGCCAATCCTTACTACTTTAAAGTGGATACAGCAGGTAATCAGCTTCCTTATGTTGATTATCATTATGAAAGATTTCTTGAAAAGCAGTTATGGCCTCTTGAAATTATGAACGGTAATATTGATCAGAAAGCACAGAACATGCCCCTTGATATCTATACCGTACTTAAAGAAAACGAGAAAAAAGGACAATATGAATTGCAGCTTCCTTCCGGACAGGTTGGACCGACAATGATATTTAACCAGACAAGTGATGATCCTGTTTTAGGAAAAATCTTTAGTGATGTCCGCTTCAGGTATGCCATGTCCCTGGCAATTAATCGTAATGAGATCAATGAGTCTCTTTTTCTCGGACTGGGAACTCCTGAACAGGCGCTTCCTTTAAATGTGCCCTATGTTACCGATAAAGACAGGAAATTCATGACTGAATATAATCCTGATAAAGCAAACAAACTGCTTGATGAAATGGGCTTGAAGATGGGATCTGATGGATACAGAATGGGTCCTGACGGGAAACCGTTTACAGTACTGTGGGAATACACTCTTCAGTATGTATGGACAACGGATTTTCCAGCTCTTGTATCTGAATACTGGAAAGATGTGGGTGTAAAAGTACTGCTTAAAGAAGTAACCACTCAGCTTACCAGAGATAAACAGAAAGCCAATACACTGGATATTACAAGCGAATGGATGGCCCCCTTTGAACCAAGTATGATTTCAACTCCTCACCTGTTTCTTCCTCCGTATTCCGGACATTGGCCTATTATGGGTCTGCCATGGATGGATTGGAAGACCAGCAACGGATCATCAGGGGTAAAACCACCTGCATGGGTACTGGATCTATGGGACATCGCAGCTGAATGGACCACTCTTGTTCCAGGTTCATCAAGATATATTGAACTTGGAAAGAAGATTATAAAGATCAATCAGGAAAATCTGCCTGTTATTGGTACTCTTGGCAATATTCCATTGATAACTGTAGTTTCAGACAGGCTCGGAAATGCACCGGAATGGACAATTAACAGTACTTTCTTTGGTTATTCATATCCGTATAGAGCTGATCAGTGGTTTATCAAATAAACAGATAGATCAATTCTTCTATAATATAATAATACCGGATCCGGGCAGAAGCTTGTCTGAGTCCGGTTTTTTACAAGCTAATTAATATTTTTTATAAGGGGGAATAATAATGCTTGAATTATTTGTACGCCGCCTTGGTACTGCGTGTGTTACCATGTTTTTATTATCTATTGTCGCCTTTATCCTCATTCAGCTTCCTCCGGGAGATTTTGTAGATACCTATGCAGGTAAAAAAACTCAGGGAGGGGTTATCATTACCCAGGATGAACTGGATACAATGCGAAGCAGACTGGGTCTTGACAGACCGTTATACCAGCAATATGGGAAATGGGTAGGTAATCTTTTTAAGGGTGATATGGGGTTTTCCTGGGAATACCACAGGCCGGTAAAAGATGTAATAGCAGAGAGGCTAACCATGACTCTTATTCTTGCTTTTTCGACCCTTATTTTTACATATGTTGTTGCAATTATTATTGGGATCTATTCTGCCGTCCGGCAGTATTCAATAGGTGATAATCTGGCAACAGTTATAGGGTATCTGGGTCTGGCAACCCCCGGGTTTTTGTTTGCATTGATTCTTATGTTTCTTGGACAGAAATGGTTCGGTATAAGTGTCGGTGGGTTGTTTTCTCCCGAGTTTGAAGATGCTGCATGGAGTTTTGCGAAATTAATGGATCTGTTTTCCCATCTCTGGGTCCCTGTTGTTGTTCTCGGTATGGCAGGTACTGCATTCCAGATTCGTACCATGAGGGCCACTCTTCTCGATGAGCTTAACAAAATGTATGTTACATCTGCAAGGGCGGGAGGAATACCTGAATTCAAACTGCTTATGAGGTATCCTGTTCGTATGGCACTCAATCCCATAGCATCAACTCTTGGATGGGAACTGAGTAAGATAATTTCAGGCGCTCCAATAATCGGTATAGTTTTATCTTTACCCACTCTTGGTCCATTGTATGTTAATTCACTGCTTAGTCAGGACATTTATCTGGCCGGTGCCTTAATACTTATCTTTTGTTCTCTTGTAATTGTTGGTACTTTTATATCAGATATACTTCTTATGGTCCTGGACCCACGGCTAAGGCTTGGAAAGGCAGGTGTAAAATGAAAGATGAAAATTATACAGATGCCGCTAACAAAAAAGTCAACAGAAGGGATATTGCCACCCACGGGCAGTTAATGTGGTGGCAGTTTAAGAAAAATAAAATGGCCATTGTTGCAGGCAGTGTACTCCTTATTTTTATAATACTAGCAATTTTTGCTGAATTTATTGCCCCCTATTCACCTGGTAAACGTAATACAACTTACCTGCAGTCACCTCCAATGAAAATTCATCACTTTGATTCGGAAGGGAAATTCCACTTTCAGGCTTTTATTTACGGATGGGATAATAAACGTGATCCTGAAACTTTAAAGTTAAATGCTATTACGGATACATCAAGAATTATTCCGGTCTATCTTTTTGTTAAGGGAGAACCTTATAAAGTCTTAGGTTTATTTGAACTAAAATTACATCTGTTCGGGGTTAAAGAGGGGATGATAAATTTATTTGGGACAGATCAGCTTGGAAGAGATATTTTTTCACGCCTGATGTTTGCAACAAGAATCTCACTTTCTGTCGGGGCTATCGGGGTGTCGTTTGTATTTTTAATCGGACTCCTTATGGGCGGTATTGCCGGATATTTCGGCGGTATAGTCGATGAAATTATTATGCGTATGATGGAATTCCTTCGTTCTATTCCCACACTTCCACTATGGCTGGCTCTTTCAGCAGCACTCCCCAGGGAATGGTCTGCCTTAAAAGTCTATATAGCTGTAACGTTAATTCTTGCATCTGTAGGATGGACCAATCTGGGTCGGCGTGTTCGAAGTAAACTTCTTTCAATGAGAGATGAAGATTTTATTCTTTCCGCTAAACTGGCAGGATGTACAGACAGAAGAATTATAGTAAATCATATGCTTCCCTCTTTTATGAGTTATATTATAGTGGATCTGACAATATCATTCCCATTTATTATTCTGGCTGAAACTTCCTTAAGTTTTCTTGGGCTGGGCCTTCGGGAACCTATTGTCAGTTGGGGAGTTCTTCTTTACTCGGCACAAAATATTCATACCCTGTCCCAAATACCATGGCTGCTTATAACTGCACTTTTTGTTGTTATATCAGTGTTGGCTTTTAATTTTCTGGGTGACGGACTTCGGGACGCAGCAGATCCCTTTTCGAAATAGGTGACACTTAGAATGGAGAAAAAATATTTAATGCAGGTAAAAAACCTGCAAATTTCATGGCACCTCGATAAGGCACTAATTCCTATTGTCTGTGGTCTGGATTTTAGTCTTGAGCCGGGGAAAGTACTTGCCCTTGTAGGAGAAAGCGGATGTGGTAAAAGTGTTACCTCCCTGTCCCTACTCCGACTGCTGGCAAAAGAGCTGAAAATAGTTGAAGGTGAGATCCTCTTTAATGGTACTGATAATGATGAACCTGTTGATATTGCCGAATTGAATCCGAGAGGAAAGGGAATTCAGGAAATTAGAGGTGGAATGGCCTCAATGATATTTCAGGAGCCTATGAGCTCTTTTTCTCCCCTTTATACTATTGGACATCAGATTATTGAGGTAATACAGCAACATAAGCAAAATACCAAAGAAGAAGCCAGAGCAAGAACTATTGATCTTCTACGAAAAGTGGGACTCGCTGACCCTGAAAAGGCCGTTGACCGTTTCCCTGGTGAGTTCTCGGGAGGGATGAGGCAGCGGGCTATGATAGCCAAGGCCCTTTCATGTAATCCACGGCTTCTTATAGCAGATGAGCCCACTACTGCACTGGATGTTACAATTCAGGCTCAGATTCTTGATCTTATGAATGAAGTAAAAGATGAATTCGGAACTTCAATTATCTTTATTTCCCATGATCTTGGTGTAGTCGGACAGGTTGCGGATGATGTGGCTATTATGTATATGGGCAGCATTGTTGAAAAAGGTCCTGTTAAAGAAATTTTTAAACATCCAAAACATCCTTATACAATGAAATTACTGGATGCTATTCCCCGCCTTGGTGATCTGGGAGACCGCAAGAGACTGGAACCAATCAGAGGAAGTGTTCCAACCCTGTTTAACAGATCCAACGGTTGCGCATTTCATGACAGATGTGATTATTTTATGAAGGGTATTTGTGATGGTTCTTTTCCTGATCTTAAGGAAATTTCTGAAGACCAACAGGTTGCATGTCATCTGTATGAATAAGGAGAGTTATTAATGAGTACATTAGTTGAGATCAAAGATCTAAAAAAATATTTTCCGGTAGGCAGAACAGGAATATTTGGTAAACACAAATCCCTGCTGAAGGCTGTTGATAATGTATCTTTTACAATAAAAAAAGGTGAAAATCTTGGTTTGGTAGGAGAGAGCGGATCGGGTAAAACAACTCTGGGACGAACTCTTATCCATCTAATCGAACCTACCGGAGGGGAGGTTCTGTTTAATACGGGAGAAAATAAGATAGATGTTGCAAAATTACACCGGGGTGAACTGCGGCAACAGTGGCGTAATATGCAGATGATTTTTCAGGACCCCTATGCCTCACTAAACCAGCGAATGACAGTGAGAGACATTATAGGTGAACCTCTTGTAGCAAACAAGTTGGCCAGTGGAGACAAGCTTAACGAAAAGATTAAAGATATGGCAGTTCTTTGCGGACTAAAGACTTCTCAGCTCAGCCGTTATCCCCATGCTTTCAGCGGAGGACAAAGACAAAGAATAGCTATAGCGCGGTCTCTTATTATGCATCCTGAATTTATAGTATGTGATGAAGCAGTTTCAGCTCTTGATGTTTCTATTCAGGCACAGATACTAAACCTCCTGAAAGACTTGCGCCATGAGCTGGATCTTACCTATCTGTTTGTTGCACACGATTTAAGTGCAGTAGCTTATGCCTGTGACAGGGTAGCAGTTATGTACCTTGGCCGAATAGTTGAAATGGCTGTTACTGAAGAAATTTATTACAAACCGAAGCATCCATACACGGAAGCTCTTATGTCTGCAATCCCTCCGGATGATCCTGAAATGACAATGCAGAAACTTTTTGTACGGGGAGAACAGCCAAGCCCGGTTAATCCCCCATCAGGTTGCCCTTTCCATCCCAGATGTAAGTTTGCTGATGACAGCCGCTGCGTAAATGAAGTGCCGGTCCTTAAGGAAGTATTCCCTGAACATTTTGTCTCCTGCCATTATGCAGAATCCCTGTCACTTAAAGGAGCTCTGCAGTTTCAAAATAAACTAAGAGCGGCAAATAATAAAAAAGAAGTTGAAAACCTAAATACAAGACGGACAGAAATTCTGGCAAAATTATGAGGCAGAAACTATACTTGAGATAAATTTGGTTGATCGATCGCATTATAATAGAGGTTCTCATTTGGGGCATTTTTTACGGTATTTTATATTACACTTTTCACCGTCAAAAATAAAGAATATAACTTGACATATCTCAAAGACATGATATAAAGAGAGGTTTACATAAGAATCCTGACATTGTCGTAAGATAAAGGTACTGATAAAAATTATGGAAAAGAAGAATTTATTATTTATTACTACTGACCAGTGGAGGGCTGAGAGTTTATCCTCTCTGGACCATCCTGTTGTTAAAACTCCGAATCTTGATGCACTCGCAGCTGATGGAGTTACATTTAAGAACCATTTTGCACAGTGTATACCATGCGGGCCAAGCAGAGCTTCTATTTATACAGGTATGTATATGCAGAACCACAGATCAGTGGAAAACGGAACTCCCCTTGATGCCCGGCACACAAATATTGCTCTTGAGTTTAGAAAACTGGGCTATGCTCCCGCACTTGTCGGATATACAGATACTACCCAGGATCCCCGCTTATTCTCGCCCAACGATCCGGATCTAAAAACATACGAAGGTATTCTACCGGGCTTTAAATGTCTGGCAATGTCAAGTGAAGAATTCCCGGAGGACTGGGCTCTGTGGCTGGAAGAGAAGGGGTATCCTGTTCCTGATAATCCCAGGGACCTTTATTACAAAGCTGTCAAGGGTTACCCCGGGGCAGAAGATCGGGGTATAACCTATGCACCTGCTCCGTATCCAAAAGAAATGAGTGAAACGGCATTTGTAACGTATAATGCTGAAAAATTTATCAAGAAATCTGCCGGTAAACCATGGTTTCTCCATATGAGCTATCTAAAACCTCACAGACCTTATCTTGCACCGGAACCATACAATAAAATGTATTCACCGGATAATGTTCCGGCCTTTAAACGTGCACCTACCATAGAAGAGGAAGCAAAACAGCATCCACTACTCGAATATAAACTAAAACAGACTTTAAGCAAGGGATTTTATTCGAAAGAAATTTATCCCAGGGATGATAAATCCCTAAAGCAGCTGAGAGCTACATACTACGGTCTCATGACAGAAGTGGATGATAATATTGGCAGGATTGTAGAGCTCCTTAAAAGGATCGGTCAATATGAAAACACAGTAATTATCTTTACAAGTGATCACGGAGCCCAACTTGGTGACCACCATATTATTGGGCAGGCACCCTATTTTGATCAGACTTTTCGTGTGCCCCTGATCATAAGCATCCCAGATAAAGCAGGAGAAATACAAAAGGACTCAAAAGTGGATGCCTTTACAGAGAGTATTGATATTTTACCAACTGCTCTCAGTCTTTTCGGGGGAGATATTCCTGTACAGTGTGACGGCCGGTCCCTGCTTCCATTCCTTTATGGCAATGAACCTGAGAACTTCAGAACCGAAGCACACTGGGAGGTTGATTTCAGGTATGATGAACCAGGCACTGAGTTTGAAAGATCATCCTTAAATGTAATAAGAGACAACGATTACAAGTATGTTCACTTTGCCGAAATGCCGGATCTTTTATTTGATCTTAAAAATGACCCTGATGAGCTTCATAATCTTGCTGAAGATCTCTCATACACAAAAGTTATGTTGAAATATGCAAAAAAGTTACTTTCATGGAGAATGGAAAATGATGAGAGAACCCTCGCATATATGCTGGCTGGATCCGAAGGGATTACTGTTAAGCCTAAAACCTATAAATAACAGTTGGTAAAAAACAATGGAGGTATGAAGGTTAAATGAAAAAGAAAAATCTATTATTTATTACTACGGACCAGTGGAGGGCTGAGAGTTTATCCTCTCTGGACCATCCTGTTGTTAAAACCCCAAATCTTGATGCTCTGGCGGCTGATGGTGTTCTCTTTGAAAATCACTTTACCCAGTGTATTCCAAGCGGCCCGGGCAGGGCCTCACTTTATACAGGTATGTATATGCAGAACCACAGATCAGTGGAAAACGGAACTCCCCTTGAT
>JAUVLL010000270.1 GCA_030600745.1 Spirochaetaceae bacterium
TGGAAGAACACAGTTTTAATAAACTTACCGCTCTGGGTAATGATAAAGTGATGGATTTTGTAGGCCAATTCATCGGACATTGTGAACCGGATACAGTCTATGTATGTGATGACAGTGCCAGTGACAAATATCATATTAGGAAGGTAGCCCTTGAAAAGCAGGAAGAATTCCAACTCGCAAAAAGTGGGCAGACAATCCATTGGGACAGCTATGATGATCAGGCCAGAGATAAAAAAAATACAAGATACCTTGTTTATAAAGAAAACCTTGAAAGAATGCAGTCTCTTAATTCTCTTGATTTTGAAGAAGGTAAGAAAGAAATTATGGGAATTTCCAAGGGGATGATGAAGGGCAAGGATGCAGTTGTTAAGTTTTTCTGCGAAGGACCGGCTTACAGTGAGTTTACCATGCCATGTGTACAGTTTACAGATTCCTGGTATGTAGCACATTCCGAATCGATTTTGTATCGTCCCGGATACTCCCACTTTAAAGACATGGATAACAATGACGGTTTTTTTCGTTTCATCCACTCTGCCGGAAAACTGGACAAACGTGGCTGCAGCACAAACCTCAATAAACGAAGAATCTATATGGATACACAAAATGACATCGTCTACTCAGTGAATAATCAGTATGCCGGAAATTCAATTGGTCTTAAGAAACACTCTATGAGACTTGCAATTAGTAAATCAGGCAGGGAAGGATGGCTGTGTGAGCACATGTTTGTTATGGCATGTATCAATGAAGATAAGGAAAGAAGGACATACTTTACAGGAGCCTACCCTTCAGGATGCGGAAAAACCTCTACAGCAATGATCCCCGGCGAAGAGGTTGTGGGAGATGATATTGCATATTTTCGTAATATTGATGGCGAATTCAGAGCTGTAAACGTAGAACAGGGGATATTTGGTATTATCAAGGATGTTAATTCCAATGATGATCCTGTAATTTTTGACAATTTGATGATTTCTCAGGAGCTTATTTTTTCCAATGTCCTGCAGGATCAGGATAACAATCCACACTGGCTTGGAAGCGGTCTGGATGCACCTAAGAAAGGAAACAATCATTCCGGTCCTGACTGGTACGAAGGGAAAAAAGATAATACCGGTAAGAAAATTGATATAGCCCATAATAATTCAAGATATACAATGAGGCTGGACTATCTTGAAAACTTTGATAAAGCAGGGTTTGAAGACAAAAAGGGTGTTAGAGTACAGGGAATTCTCTATGGGGGCAGGGATTCGGATATTACCGTACCGGTAGAAGAATCTCCTTCCTGGGAAGACGGTATCATTCTTAAAGCCTGTACCCTGGAATCCGAGACAACATCTGCAACCCTGGGAGCAGAGGGTGTACGTAATCCATCTCCCATGGCAAACATGGACTTCGTGTCCTATCCCCTCGGAGAATATACAGATAACAATGTCAACTTTGGGAAAAAAATCAAAAATGCTCCAAAGATATTTTCCACTAACTACTTCTTAAAAGATGAAAATGGAGAGTTCTGTAACAGTAAGCTCACAAAAAAGGTTTGGCTTCACTGGGCTGAAGGAAGAATTCATGGAGAATGCGATGCCCTTGATACACCTATGGGTAAAATTCCCAAATATGAAGATATAAAAGTACTGTTTAAAAAGTTTCTGGATGAAAGCTATACTGAAGAAGAATATAACTATCAGTTTAGTTTCCGCTGCAGTAACTGGATCGCCAAACTGGAGAGATCAAAAGCGTTCTTCAGAAAAATGGATGAAAAAACACCTAAGTACATATTTAAAAAATGGGATGATACTATAAGTAAAATTAACAGCATAATAGATAAATATGGAGATGTCATAAAACCTGGTGATTACAAGGGTTAAAAAATTGGGATCATACACAATACTAAGGATTGATTCGACTTTAAAGGTCGAACACTTAGATCTTCAAATAAAATAAAGTTAATAGAGACCTTTAATGTCGATTTCAATCCATTGTTCCTGAAGGCCAAAGAAAGAAGACACCCCAATACAGGGTGTATAGGGTATTGCTAAGGAAATCCTGTTTCTTGCAAGGAAAAACTGATTTTTAAATCTTGCTTTATTTCTTTATGTTTTGATATTACCCCGGTTTAACACAGGGATATTATATTTTTCAGTTAATAAAATAACTGATTTACATTAATAATCAGGTCTGATTGAATAGACTTCTCCTGTGATATAAACCTGAGATATTATTTTACTATGCATATGTTTAAAATAGATCATTTTTAAGTGAAACCCGAGCCCTTTATTCTAGCGTTATTTGGGAGAATGGAAAACATAAATTTCATGTGGCTTCCACATAAAGAGCAGGTTAAATAGGCTTTCTCAGGAACCTCTTTAGATGCTTTATTCATAACAGAATTAAATCCTTCTACGATTAACCTGAGCTTATCATAATCCAGAGAAAATGATGAATGCATAAAACCATAATATCGAACTTTCATAAAACCTGATGGCAAAACATGCAGAAGAAACTTTTGAATAAAATCTATTACATCCAAAGAAGTTATAATAATCCTTCCTGTCTCACGGTTGGTGTATTTAAAATATACTCGCCGGTTATGAACTTTGATAATTCGGTGATCAGATATTGCAACTTTAAACACATATCTGGATAGATATTTTATTGTGTTAGTTCCGGAGCCCACAGATTGAATATTAACATTCCATCCTTTTTCCCACACTTCAGGAGGAATTGAATTAAGTAAATCTTCTTTTTCAACTATCTTCTTGAATTTATCTCTGCACCTTTTAGATAACTGAAATATTGGAAGATAGAATTCTTTTGAAGTTTTATTCCAGGATAATGATTCTTTATCTATGGCACCACCGGGAGCTACATAGTGTATGTGGGGGCTGGTCGTAGACTTCGTCTACTGCTCGCCCTGGCAGCCTGGATGATACTGAATCTGTCTTCCCCATGTGTGCATAACTCCAAAAAAGCCTGGAGTAGAACTTTTCATAATTTTTCTTTTACCGGTAGCTGTCTTTAGTGCTTCAGAGCTTGCCTTATAAAAGGAAGAATATGCAACCATCCGGGATGCATGGCGAGCAGTAAGCGAAGCGCACGACCAGCTGGTTATGGAGAAAAAACTCTCTTATCTCTTTGGGTACCGTAAAAGTTATAAGAAAATAATTGCAGTCAAGTTCCCTCTGGAGCTGCTTAAAAACCCACTGTTTTGTTTTATGATCCTGACAAGTAGGGCAATGTCTGTTTCCACAAGACCTGTAGCTTGAGTGGATTTTCCCACATGATTCACATTTATAGAAGGTAATTCCGTAAACTTCTGTTCTGCAGTTAATAATAGCATCAATTACTTTTTTATGATTTGTGGGGACTTTCCTTTCATTGATCAGTAAATACTCCGCTGCATACTCTTTAAAAATATCTTTAATAGTGGTTTCCATACTAAAAACCACTCATTAAGTTATCAATAATTCCATATGCATCACTATTCCCGGCAGCTGTTAAATGAAGATAAACCAGGGTAGATACAATAGTTGAATGCCCTAAGTAGATCTGAATATATCTTAGATTAACACCAGATTCTAAAAGATGAGTTGCATAGCAATGCCTTAGAGTATGAACCGATACTCCTTTTTTATTTATTTTAGCTCGTTTTAGGGCTTTTTTCATGGCTGTTTGAGGGGCACTCATTTTAACAGTCTCTTGCGCATATTCTTTAACAGGTTTTCCATTTTGATTCTGGAGCCTTGGAAACATCAGTTTCTTATTTCTGTGAGTCAGCCAGTAATTGCCCAAAAGTTTTAAAGTATCATGAGGCAGAGGAACATAAAGGTCTTTAGCTCCTTTACCTCTATGAATATGTATAACCATTCTTTTTCTATCAATATCCGTAACTTCAATATTAAGAGCTTCGTTTAATCTAAGACCACAACTATAAACAAGAACAAGATAGACATAAATACTGAAGGGAGTTACACATCTTAAAAGCTTGTCCACCTCTTCCCGGGTAAGAATTGATGGCAGCTTCCTCCCTCTGTTGAACTTTGCAATCTTGAATATTTCCCAGTTAACGTTATGTAGTTTTAGGGAATGAGTTTAGTTATTAATAGGAGAATAATATAAATGATAAAGAAATGGAGAATATTAGTACTGGACAAAGCTCTTTGCGGTCTTAAGCAGCCTGATTACCCCAATTTAATAGCAGGTTTCAAAACCAGTGAAGATGCAGGAATATACAAAGTTTCTGATGATACAGCACTTATTCAAACTATTGATTTTTTCCCGCCAATTGTAAATGATCCCTTTACCTTTGGTCAGATTGCAGCTGCAAATGCACTGTCCGATGTCTATGCAATGGGAGGTAAACCTATTACAGCACTGAGTGTTGTAGGTTTTCCAAAAGATACTCTGGATATAGAACATCTTCGTAAAATTATGGATGGGGGTCTCAATAAACTAATTGAGGCAGGAGCCGCTCTGGTAGGTGGACACAGCCTGGACGATCCTGAACTTAAGTTTGGTTATGCCATTACTGGTATAATACATCCGGACAAAGTACTTCGAAATAATACACTAAAATCTAATGAAACACTAATTCTGACAAAACCCCTTGGAACAGGAACTATAAATACGGCAATGAGAGCAGGAAAAGCCTCTGAGAAATCTATAAAAGCTGCTGAAGTCTATATGATCAAATTAAACAAACAAGCTGCAGAAATAATTCAGAATTATCCTGTATCCGCCTGTACAGATGTTACAGGCTTCGGACTTTTAGGCCATGCCTGCGAGAT
>JAUVLL010000235.1 GCA_030600745.1 Spirochaetaceae bacterium
AGGCAAGAAAATATGCATCTTCATCTCTAAGCTTAAATTTGACAGTTATCGCAGGATCAACGACATCCTGATAGCCTCCAAGATTCACCTCGAAATTTGAAAGAGGTGTGGAAAGCTTTGGACTATAGGGCATGATGTAAAATCCCTCATACATAAGCCCTTTTTCCATCAATTGCTTAACTATCCACCAGATAGATTCCATATAATCAGAATCCATAGTTTTATAACCATAATCAAAATCAACCCATCGTCCCATACGGGTAACAATATCTTTCCATTCAGAAGTATACCGGAGAACAATTGATCTGCACGATTCATTAAACTTCGCAATTCCAAACTCTTCTATCTGATATTTACCGGAAATACCAAGCTCTTTTTCCATCTCATACTCAACAGGAAGACCATGGCAGTCCCATCCAAATTTTCTATCTACCTTTTTCCCTTTCATGGACTGATATCTGGGTATAATATCTTTTATTGTACCAGGTACAAAATGACCAAAATGTGGAAGCCCGGTTGCAAAAGGAGGTCCATCATAAAATACAAACTCTTCCTTACCTTCTCTTTGATTTATCGATTTTTTAAAAATATCATTATCTTTCCAGAATTGAAGTATTTCTTCTTCCATCTTTGGAAAACTTATCCTGGAATCTACAGATTTATACACAGCTGCCTCCGAATTAACCACTATTGAAGGACCATAGTATGATATTTTACAGTATCCTTCAACCTTAACAGTATTCTTTTAAAAACCTTATTTATTTTATTTTTTTTCTAATTCAATTTTTTTGCAAACCGAAACTATACATATAACTGGACAAGGATGTCCGGACTTTATACACAATCAAGGAGGATTGTATGATAATCAATCACAACATGAGTGCTATCTTTACACAAAGACAACAAGGCCTGAATAACTGGCGTATTAATGGTAATATGGAAAAGTTAGCCTCAGGTATGAGAATCAACAAAGCTGGAGATGATGCTTCCGGTCTTGCTGTTTCTGAAAAAATGCGAGCGCAGATCAGAGGCTTGAGAAGAGCAGAAAAAAATGCGCAGGACGGTATTTCATTTATTCAGACGACTGAAGGGTACCTGCAGGAAACTCAGGATATTCTACACAGAATGAGAGAACTGGCTATTCAGAGTTCCAATGGTATCTATTCTGATGAAGACAGAATGCAGATTCAGGTTGAAATCAGTCAGCTCGTAGATGAGGTAAACAGAATCTCATCCCATGCCCAGTTCAATGGTATGAACATGTTAACAGGGCGTTTTGGAAGAGAAACCGGCGAAAACTCTATTACCGGCAGCATGTGGCTTCATATTGGAGCAAACATGGATCAGAGAGAAAGGGTTTACATTGGAACAATGACAGCACAGGGTCTTGGTATACAGGGTCTTGATGGAAAACCCCATGCAGCAACTTTTATCTCAATAGCATCCCCTGATAATGCAAATATATCATTATCAGTAATAGACTATGCTCTTACAAAGGTTAGTAAGCAGAGAGCGGATCTTGGTGCCTATCAGACAAGACTTGAGTATGCATCACAGGGTCTTAATATCGGTGCTGAAAATCTGCAGGCAGCAGAATCAAGGATCAGAGATACCGACATGGCAGAGGAAATGGTTGAATTCACAAAGAACCAGATTCTTGTACAGACTTCAACGGCAATGCTTGCCCAGGCTAATTCCAAGAGTCAGTCCATTCTGCAGTTATTCCAGTAATATCAGAGAAAAAAAATTAAAAGGCGGCCTTCCCGGCCGTCTTTTTTTGTTGCATTATATTTTATATTATATGTTGTATGTTACATGTTGTAGAGAACGGAAGGAAAAATTACAGTTGCAGAATATTTCTGTCTATAGTATTACTCTAATATGGCAAATATTGGTTTACTTATACCTGTCTATATACTTATTCCCTTTTTTATTATTTTCCTAAGTGAAAAGGTTCCAGGTATTGGCAAACTTAGTCCTGTTATCTGGACATATATTATTGGTATAACTCTTGGAAATACAGGCCTTATTCCTGTTTCATCATTTAATTCCCTTGACCTTCTTTCAGGTATAGCAGTTATTGCCGCTCTTCCACTGATGTTGTTCTCCACAGATCTTACGCGATGGAAAGAACTTAGTGGAAAAGCAGGCCTGTCTATGTTTTATGCATTTATAGCAATACTGATTTCATCCACACTTGGAGTGTTTATTTTTGGCAGCAGGATACCTGAAAGTGCCAAGGTTGCAGGTTTGATGGTTGGCGTCTATACCGGAGGCACACCAAATCTTGCAGCTTTGAAAACAGCACTTCAGGTAGAGACAACAACCTATCTCGCTGTTCACACCGCTGATGTAATGATAACTGGAATATATTTTCTATTCCTTCTTAGCTTTGGAAAGAATCTATTTAGAAAATTTCTACCAGCTTACAATAAGAATAGACATATTACTGATGATTTTGAACTTGTATCTCTAAAAGCTCTAAAACTAATTGTTAATAACAAACTTGATACAGCGGCATCCCTCGCGCTTACAATTCTTGTAGTCACATCCGGATTTGGAATTTCTATTCTTTTTCCTAAAGAAAGCTCAACTGTATCATTGATACTCAGTGTTACTACTATTGCACTTATACTTTCTTTTATTCCATCCATAAGAAATCTAAAAACAAGCTTCTCTCTCGGAGAAATATTTATTCTTATTTTTTGTACCGTTGTAGGGTCTATGGCTGATATAAGACAGCTGATAAATGCAATACCCGCCGTAATTGCTTATGTTAGTTTTGCAGTTTTTCTCTCTATTCTAATTCATACTTTACTTAGCCGATTTTCCGGTATAGATGCCGATACTATGATAATAACTTCAACTTCGGCTATCTACTCTCCCCCATTCGTCCCGGTTATGGCAGTTGCTCTTGGTAATAAAGAAATTATTTTTGCCGGTATAACCACAGGGCTTATAGGTTATGCTGTTGGTAATTATCTTGGAGTTATCATAAGCAGGTTTCTGGAGTACATTTTATGAAGCATTTCCGAATAAACCCAACTCTACGCCACTTTTCTGATATCTTTTTAAAGAATGGGTTTAGCTGTTATTTAGTAGGAGGTGCCCTTCGAAATCATTTTGCCGGTTTAAAACCAACAGACTATGATTTCGCCACAGATGCAAGTCCCGAAGAAGTAATAAGAATTTTTCGTCATGTAATTCCTACAGGAATAAAACACGGCACTGTTACTGTTGTATTCAAGGACCACCAATTTGAAGTAACTACTTTTAGAATCGAAGCTGATTATTCAAATTCACGACACCCTGATTATATAAACTTCAGTCCTTCTATCTATGAAGACCTTAAAAGAAGAGATTTTACAATCAACTCAATTGCAATGAATCTTCAAACCGGAGAACTTCTTGATCCGCATAACGGAATACAGGATCTAAAACACCATAGAATTAAAGCAATAGGTAATCCTGTAGAACGATTTACAGAAGATGGTCTTAGATTAATGAGAGCATGCCGGTTTACAGCACAACTTAATTTTACAATTGAAATCAATACTTTAAATGCATTAAAAGATTGCAGAAATAATCTTAAAAAAGTTTCTGCAGAAAGAATACGTGATGAAATTATAAAGATCCTTGAATCTCAGAAACCATCACTAGCTTTCAGAATCATGGAAGAATCAGGGATTCTTGAGCTTATTATGCCTGAACTTACAAAATGCAGAGGAATCCTGCAAAAAGGCTACCATGATTTTGATGTTCTGGATCATCTCTACTACTCATGTGATGGTGGTCCTGCTGAAGATACTTTATTAAGGTTTGCCTGTCTTCTTCATGATACCGGGAAACCTCTTTCCCTTTCTACAGACAGTGATGGTTTCCCAACTTTTTATAATCATGAGATCTATTCTGCAAAAATATCTATTGAAATTTTACAGCGACTTAGATTTTCAGGTAAAGACACAAAACGAGTTGCCCATCTTATCTCTAATCATATGTTCAACTATACTGACAACTGGAGTGATTCAGCTGTTCGCAGATTTATATCCAAAGTTGGTGTAGATAGTATAGATGACCTTTTCCGACTTAGAATTGCTGATCAATTCGGTATGACCAATACAACAAAAAACTCTGAACACCTTTATAGATTCGCTGACAGGATAAGTGCACTTCTTGAAAAAGAAAGTACATTTTCTGTAAAGGATCTTGCAATTTCGGGTACGGATCTACAAATTGAAGCTGGATTTGAAAAAGGTCCTGTTATTGGGATTATCCTTAAGGAGTTATTGGAAACAGTTCTGGATGATCCCTCACTTAACAATAAAAAATCACTTCTTGAAATTGCTGTTAAAATTAACAAAACATATTTAAATAACTAATCTCTCATAAAATTAGTATAAGCTATACTGGCAGCCTGTTGTTCTGCTTCTTTTTTATTTTTTCCGGATCCCGGACCATAGACCTTACCATCTACCTGAACCTCTATCCAAAAAGTACGATCGTGGTCAGGCCCAACTTTCTTCATAAGAAAATATTTGGGATAACTTTTAAATCTTTTCTGTACATACTCCTGGAGCAGAGTCTTATAGTCCTTTTTATGTCGGTTTTCCAGGACTTTATTGATCTCAGGTACAAGATATTTAAGTATAAAACTCTGAGAAGCTTTAAAACCTGAATCCAGAAAATATGCACCAAAAACTGCTTCCGTGCAATCTGATATAATCGCTTTTTTATTTCTTCCACCTGAATATTCTTCGCCCTTTCCTATGAGTATGAAATTATCAATTTTCAGTTCTTTTGCTATTATTGCAAGACTGTCCTCACTGACTACAAATGATTTTATTCTTGCAAGATCACCTTCGTTTTTACCATTAAGATTTTTATACAGATACTCACTGACAACAAGGCCAAGAACACTGTCGCCCAAAAATTCAAGTTTCTCATTATTTTCTATACTTTCTTTACTTTCGTTTACAAAAGACCTGTGAGAAAAAGCAAGGTTCAGGAAATCTAATTTCCTGAACCTTATTCCTGCATTCTTTTCAAACAAATGCAGTTCCTTTTTCCTCTCCTGACTTACAGGAGAAGATCTAAAGTTTCCTGATTTTAAACTGCGATTCACTTATTATTTAGCTTACTGTGATTTCAGAAAGTTTAATGCGTCACCAACAGTTTCAAACTCATTAGCTTTTTCATCCGGGATTGTCACACCCATTTCTTCTTCGATAGCATATACAAGTTCATAAGTATCAAGGCTGTCAGCTCCAAGATCCTGTCGAAAGGAAGCCTCTGGTGTAATTCTTCCTTCTTCCACTTCAAGCTTCTCAGCAATAAGCTTCTTTAATTTGTCAAAAAGTTCTTCGTCCATAATATACTCCTTAAAAAATTTTTAAGCCATGCTCTCAAGTTCAATTACTTGATTTCCTCTGTAGTACCCGCATTTCGGGCATACCCGGTGAGGTAATATTTTATTACCACATGTTCCGCATTCAACAAGTCCAGGTGTTGTGAGTTTCATATTCGCAGATCGTCTTGTACGTGTTCTCTGTTTAGACGTCTTATATTTTGGTACTGCCATAATAACATCCTCTCCAAATTAGCAAAAAAGTCAGTGTGAACTTACCCGAATTAGAGCTTAATGTCAACT
>JAUVLL010000203.1 GCA_030600745.1 Spirochaetaceae bacterium
AATTGGAATTGATCCATTTTTATTCCTGACAACTTATTTCTAATCTCCCTGAAAACCTGTCCTTCAACTTCACCTATAAATTTTAAGGTTATATGAAGCTGATCTTCCGGTGTCCATTTCGCACTCGAAATATTTGCTTTCAGACGGAACAGACTGTTCTTTATATTATCAGGAATTGGAACTGCAACAAATAATCTATACATATCAATAATCCTTTATCTCTTCTGATTCAATAACCAACTAATAACTTCCTTGTTCCTGAAGGTTTTTGTCCATGAATTATGACCTGTTTTTTTATACTCAGTATAAAGAGGAATCCCGCCAACCTCAATAAGAGTATTAATCATATTTCTGGTTCGATCCGGTGGAACTACTGTGTCATTTTCATCATGGAATGCCCATATAGGCACCCTCTTTATCAGCTCTGCCAGAGTTTCATCACCTCCGCCGCAGACAGGGATGGCAGCTGCAAAAGTGCCAGGCATCCTCTGGAGGATATCCTATACCGCAAATCCACCCATGGAACATATTGAAGAAGGTATCGCTGTTATAAAGAAAAAGAAAGTAAGTATTTTTATTCTTATAACCTCTTCCTGAACAAAATAACACTATTCTGTAATTAAATAGCGCACATTCTTATTTCTGCTAAGAACTCCATTGTCTGTACTGAACAATACAAATTTCGTGCCTTTTCTTCCTTTTCACTCTGAAAATCTTACTTCACACGGCTTGACATCAACATGATTGTTTTCTAAAGTATATACCGATTTATTATAATAACCAAATGAGGGGAAAAGTTGCAAATTCGTTCTGGAGATGTTGTATGGACAGGTATTCTTGCTGCTATTGGAATCTCTCTAATAAATGATACAGGCCGTGAAATATTTAAAAAAATTACAATCCTTCATCCTTACATCCTCGGTTTTATAAAGTTTATGGTTTTAGCTTCTATGGGAGAAATGTTAGCTCTCCGTCTAAAAAATGGTAAATGGTTCCGGGTTAGTGGCTTTTTAGCCAAAGCTTTGATATGGGGAGTAATCGGATTAGCTATTACATTCATGTTTAAATTTTATAATATTTCTGTTATAGTTTTGCAGACACAAAAATTCTTACCCGGCTTAGACTTTCCATTTACCAGAGCATTTTTCACTTCTGTTTTTATGAACCTTACCTTTGGTTTTGTTTTTATGACCGCACATAGAATCTCAGATGTTACAATTGAATATAAAATAGAGCATTCACATTTTGCCCCCTTTGCTGAGATGATGGAAGTGGTTGATTGGCCACATTTTATTATTTTTATATGTAAAACTATTTCATTTTTTTGGATACCCGCCCATACAGTAGTTTTTATGCTACCGGAAGAATTTCGGATTCTGGCGGCAGCCTTTTTGTCAATTATCCTTGGTTTATTTCTTTCCCTTGGAAAATCAGAAAAAACAATATAATTAATATAATGTAACAATCCTGATAAAAAAATAATAGGAGACAAAATGAACCAGATAGATTTAATGGAATATTTTATACAACTGGCAAAGCAGCACTATCCCGACGGTTTTGAAAAAGTAGTACTACCGCCACCTGTTTTTATCTCTATGGGTGCTGAATTTATTAAAATTGATCAGAAAAATGCTGAAATAGAGGTAAAATTTCCTATACCTGAGAGTACTCTTAACCCTTTTGGAAGTATGCAGGGAGGAATTATAGCAGCAGCTGTTGATAATGCTGTGGGACCTTTAAGTATGCTTGTCGGCCCGATAAATTTTACCAGGGATATCTCATTGAAGAATAGAAGACCAGTAAGTAAAGATTATGAGTATATAATTGTCAAGGCGGCCCTTACTGAAAAAAAGGGCAGAAAACTATTTTTCTCCGCAGAGGTTATGGATCCTGAGGGCACCTTACTTGTAAGTGCTAAGTTGATGAACTGGATTGTGGATGATGAATGACTGTTTGACAACACAAGTACATGGGTTTATCATCATTTGAGGGAGAATGTGAATCATAATATCCGCTTATATTTAATAGCAAGTCTGCTTGGCATGACAGTCATGGTTGGAGGGATATCTCTCTTTTTTGGTACATATTTAATAAATAAAGCTGTTATCAGTGAAGCAAAAAACCGAATCTGCTTTGACCTGAATACAGCCCTTGAAATGTATTCAAATGTTGAGAAGCAGATAAATTCATGCCTTTCCCTGACTGCTCTTGAACAGGGATGGGGAGATTGTATTTCCAATGATAACACCCAAAAAATGAAAAATAGATTAACAGATTTGGCTCAGATACTGAATTTGGATTTTTCAGGTTTTGTAAAAAATGATAGAACTACCCTTTGTCGTCAATCCCGTAATACCCCGAACACTCCCGGTTCATTGATAAATCCTGTTGCTCTCCTGGCCCTGGAAAGTAAATCAACTGTATCAGGAACCTTTGTTCTTAGTCATGAAGAAATAAAGGCAGAAGATCCGGAACTTGCGGAATTTATGAAGATTAAACTGATCAATAGATCTGATGATGAAACACAGGGACTTACGGAAGAAATGTCCTGCATGATAATAGCGGCTGCTGTTCCAATCTATGAAGACAACCTTTTCCTGGGTGTAATTTACGGAGGTATTGTTCTTAACAAAAGTACGGAGATTGTTGACAGGGTAAGAAAAACTGTTTTTCAAAATGAAACATTTAAGGGACAAAATATTGGTACTGTAACCATTTTTTTAAAGAATTTAAGAATTTCAACCAATGTTCTTACAAAAGAGGGGGTCCGTGCCGTTGGAACCCAAATATCAGAAGAGGTGGGTAGAAAAGTATTAATAGAAGGTGGATCGTGGATTGACAGAGCATTTGTTGTGGATGATTGGAATATTACAGCTTATAAACCTATAAAAGATTATCATGGCAGTATTGAAGGAGTGCTCAGTGTAGGTGTTATTGAGAGTAAATACTTAGATTTTAAAAGAAATACTTTACTGGTATTTATTGCCATAACTGCCGCGGGTATTATTATAGCTGCAGTACTTGGATATGTTCTCTCAATATTTGTCTTGCATCCGGTTTATGAATTAATAAAAATAAGTAAGAAAGTATCCAGTGGAGATCTGTATCCGAAAATGGGTAAAATATCAAAAGGCGAAATGGGGATTCTCCAAAAAACTTTTATGGAAATGATCGTTACTCTCAGAGAACAAAACATTCACCAAAAAGAGGAAAGCGAAAAACGGCTGATTATTTCTGAAAAACAGGCAAGTGTAGGCAGACTGGCAGCCGGTGTAGCCCATGAAATCAATAATCCTTTAACTGGAGTACTTACTTTTACCCACATGCTTTTGCGGAGAAAGGATCTGGACTCCGAAATGAGGAGTGATCTGGAAACAATTGCAAAAGCTACAGACCGGGTTAAGGTTATTGTTAAGGGATTATTGAATTTCTCACGTCAAATCAAACTTAAGCCGGAACTAAGTGATATTAATAAAGAAATAAAGGAAACTATTAACCTGATAGAAAACCAGGCACTTGTCAAACGTGTATTTTTATGTTTTGACCCTGGAGCTGATATTCAAAAGAGAACACTGGACCGAAGTCAGTTTCAAAGTGTAATAATGAACATTCTCATAAATGCTATCGATGCTACAGATCCGGGAGGAAACATAACTATTTCCACAAGATATAATTTGAAAACACAAAACGGGAAGCATAGAGAAATTGAAATTATTATAACCGATAGCGGATGCGGTATTTCTCCTGAACAATTAGATAGACTGTTTGATCCCTTTTTTACAACAAAAGATGTAGGTAAAGGAACCGGATTGGGACTCTCGGTTTCACTTGGTATTATTGAGCATCATGGAGGCACAATATCTGTAAAAAGCCAGATAGGTAAAGGCAGCTCCTTTATTATTCACCTGCCATTGGATAAAAAAAATGAGTAAAAAAGATATTCTTGTTATAGATGATAATGAAATAGTCCTTAAAAGCTGCAAACGGATTTTGGAATCAGAAAATTATTCAGTTACTATCTGTTCATCTGCAACCGAAGGTATTGAGATTATAAAAAAGCACAAATACGACCTGATTATTCTAGATATTGTTATGCCAGGTTGTAATGGTCTTACCCTTTCGGGTAAGATCAAAGATGATCACCCTGGTACAAGAGTTCTGATAATAAGCGGGTATATGGAACCAAAACCATTTTCAGAAATAATTAAAGAAGAGAAAATGAATTTTCTCTCCAAGCCATTTACACCGGAGGAACTGCTGACTGCTGTAAGTGAAATAATAACTGCAATGCCCACTAACAAGGGAATTAATTAAATATGAATGCAAAAGGGGATCGAAATGAGTAAAAAACTTCTTGTAATTGATGATGAACAAATTGTTCTGGATAGTATACAGAAAATTCTTTCCAATGAATCATACATTCTAAAAGTAACAACAAAAAGCAGAGAAGGCCTGGAATTTGCATTATCTGAAAAATTCGACCTGGTACTTACTGACATTAAAATGCCTGAAATTGGCGGAATGCGTATTCTACGGGACATTAAACGGGCAAAACCGGAAACACCGGTAGTAATTTTAACAGGTTATGCCACTGTACAATCTGCTGTAGGTGCAATGAAACTGGGAGCATCAGACTATCTTGAAAAACCCTTTTTGCCCGAAGCACTTCTTAAAACAATAAAAAATGTAATTAATAAGGCTGCAAGCCAGGAGAAAGAACCTCAGGAGTTGATTAATCATGATGAAGTTTTAAGAGTTCTTGATAAAGCAGATAAAGACAACGATTTTGTTGCAAATCTTTTCTACTATGGAAGTGCAGCTTTGGATGAGTACAATCTTACCAGCGCTGAAAAACTTGCCATTCTTACAGGTGATATTAAATGGCTGGAAGATAACATCGGAGAGCTGAAACCAAATCACAAAAGATGGCTGGAGCAGCGATTAAGTGCTGAAATCTGGTAAATTTAATCCCGGATCAGATACTCTCTTAATTATATCTGCATCTATCTTGTTCCCAACCCGTTTTATTTCCTTAACTCATTCTTCATTGCCTGTCCAAGTAGATCCAGAGTATATGGTTTTTTAATAAACCGGCCGGCACCAAGTTTCAATGTTCTATCAACATCCTTATTTTGAGAATATCCACTGGCTATTATTGCTTTTTGACCTGGATGTATCTTTAGAATTCCCTTATACGTCTGAAAACCGCTTAATCCGGAAGGCATTATCATATCAAGAAGCAGAATATCAACAGTATTTGTTTCAAGCCACTGAATGGCATCCTGTCCGGAACTCACAAAATGAGTTTTATATCCCAGATGCCCCAACATTCCCGCGGCGAGGTCCTGTTGAAGCTGCTCGTCATCTATAATAAGAACTGATTCACCTTTACCCATAATATCCAATACTTTCTCCGGATCAGAATCATCTATCATCACATCTCTATCTGCAGGAAAAAACAGTTCAAAAGTAGTGCCGTTTTCTGTGCTCTTAACAATAATTCCCCCATTATGATCCTGAACAGTATTCCAAACCACCGAAAGGCCAAGACCGGTTCCACTCATTCCCATAACTTTTTTAGTGTAAAAAGGATCAAATATTCTCTCACAATCTTCTTCTGCAATTCCATGGCCGGTATCTTTAACACTCATTACAACGTACTCGCCCTTCTCCAGATACTGACCCATGGAAAAAGGAGTATCAACATACTGGTTTCTGGTTGATATTGTTAATTCGCCGCTATTTCCCATGGCCTCAACAGCATTTAGAACCAGATTCATAATACATTTTCTAATATGTACTTCAGAACAGAAAATATATAGTATATCACTATTATAATTTTTTATAAGAGTGACATTTTCCATCCTGGGTTTTAGTTTTTCATATACAGGAGATTCAAAATACTGATCAATTATTCTATTAATAATACACGGTTTTCTGGTACTGGCTACCCCTCTTGCTATTGTGAGTAAATCTGCTACTACATCCGCAGCACGCAGACCCGACCTTTTTATTGCTTCAACATACGGTACTATTTCACTCTCCTTTGAAATAGACATCATAATAAGATCGGGATAGCCTACAATTCCGGATAGTATATTATTAAGATCATGAGCTACACCACCTGCCATTAGTCCAAGAACTTCCATCTTTTGTGCTCTAAGTAATTTTTGTTCCAGCAAAGCTTTTTCAGCCTCTCTTTTCTTTTCGTCTGTAAGATCACGAAAAGTTGTCAGACCCCGTTCACCTACAGGACTTAAATC